>NZ_JBFTIZ010000343.1:0-4343 GCF_056395165.1 Pedobacter sp. 10L46_2 | reverse complement strand
CTCTTACCTTGCTTCATGCAAAAAAGATAAAGATGGGCCATCAAATGAAGAAATTCTTAAAAATAAAATCGAGGATGTAATTCCACAGCAATATTTAGATACCCTTAAAAGATTAAATTTTCCAGTTAATGAAGGTACAACACCCCCTAATATGGAGGGCGCATTTTATGTATCGCCACTGATTCTAAAAGCATCAAACATATCCGGAGATAAACCGGGAAATGCATTTCTGAGTTCAAAGGTGAAATTTTTTGACCAACACAATGATGATTTTGGTATAAGCTTAATTGGCGAGCATGTATTAACTTTAAGAGATACCAGCATTGTAACGGCAATATCAGGTTCGGGAAATAATTTTACCATCTACGGGAAAGTTAAATCTACTTATGGCTCCTACTCTGCCATATTTGCTACGATAATTTCGGGTGTAAAAGAAGGCAACAACATTAAAAATTACACTATTGGTTTAATAAACATTGATAACAGCAAAGGTGGTACAGGTATTTTCGTGCCTGAGGGAAAAGCCAGAATTGCTTATGATTCTGACTTAATCACCGAAAGCATTGAGTATGATGCAAAAACAGCAAATTCTGGTAATGAAAAAACCTTAAAGTTAGTAAAACCGTTAGGAGGAGATTAGATTTTTGCACTTAGCCCGGGGGCTAACCACCCCCACCCGGGCCACCTGGCATCCCCCTTGGAGGACGACCAACAAACTTTTGCAGTCTGAGTGTAATGGTGAGCAGGTAATAACGCCCTAAGCGGTTTACGCTGCTTTGCGTAATGGCATAAGCGTTTTGAGTTGAGGTAAAACCTGTATTCTCACTAAATACATCATACACAGAAAAGCGCAGCGTACCTATGTTGTTCTTTAGAAAACGCCGCTCTAGGTAGGTATTCAGAATATTTGGGTTGGTGGAACCACTGAAGCCTTCATAAATCATCTTGCTGTAGTTATAATTTAAGGTCCAATTTTTCAGGAAATAGAGGTTGCCATTCGTGCCAAGAGTAATGGTTTGAAAGTTATTGTCAATATTGGCATGTGCGACAGAATTTTTGGATTGATTAATACTATAACTGGCACTCGCCTCTGCGTCTAAAACCTCGGGAATATCTACCCTGAAACGTACTCCCTGAGAAAGCACAAAGTTTTTAGCGATATTCTTTTGGACAGTTTGATCAATACCGAGTGAATCGAGAACATCAGTGAGGTAAGAAATGTTGTTATTGTAAGTGACCTTCCCATTAAAGAATAAGCTGTATCTTCGTTTTGCCCATGGCTTGGCAAACGCATAATATGCCGAAGCATTATAAAACCCAGAAGCATTCTGATATTTCGTTAATATTGCCCCCGCTAGCCTTGGGTCAGCTTTGTAATTGCGTGGATAGGTAACGGTGTTGGCTACAATCTTATGGTCAGTTTGAGTAAAACTCAGGTTCACAAAAAAAGTTTTGCCCGTACCGTCTCCGAATTTGTTATACCTGATCTGAAAGTTGTTGTTGTACTCGGGCAGCAGATCCGCGTTACCCTGTATCGGATAGCTGGCCTCTGAAAAGTCAATCACCGGCTGCAATTGGTAATAGACTGGTGAATTGCTTGCTCCCTGGTAGTCCAAAGCCAGTGCCTGAAGGTCGGAGAAGTTATAAACATAATGCAGTACCGGTGAAAAATTAAATATGGTTTTGTGTGTCGGGGCAGTGGCAGATGATGAGCCCTTCAGCAATGTTGGTTGCGCGGTCACACCCAATGTAAAGTTATATTTCTGGTCAATTACCTGATAGTTTACGGTAAAATTGTTGGTGATGAAATTGAAATTGTAATCGTTACTTAAATTAGGATCGCGATTGACATCACCTGCGCCGGCAACCGTGTCGGTAAGCCTGTCCGCCCCTGTTTGTACGTTATGGTACTGGTAATTAAATTCCAGATATGTTTTTTTACTTATCGGCTCCAGGTATGACAAAGAAAGACCCAAGCTGTCGGTACGCCTGCTGGTATTGATCATCTGATTTACCGGCGCATTGGCATTGCCTTCCAGATAATTGTAGACAGGATTCTGATACTGTTTATTTCTTGTAGTACCACTGGCTAACAATACATTGAAATTGCGCCCGCGCTTCCGAAACCGATGGTTGTACAATGCACTAAGGCCAAAGTTGGGCGCCTTGGTGTGAGACAATAAACTTCTTGTATAATCTGAGATTAAAGTGTTACCGATATTTTGGGCTTGTAGCCTACTTGCAAAATTTTGATCGGTACGCCCCCCGCTGTACGAAAACGTTGGGATGAATTTAAAGTAATTTACTGTATCTGGCTTGTATTCTATATTGAATTTAAAACGATGGTTAAGATTCTGGGTATTCTCTGTGCTATTGCTGTTCTGGACTGAAGGTAGCTGGCCTGATATGTTATTTTGAACCGTTTTTAAAGTGGTGTATACCGAGTTGTCTGCAAGACTATAGCTGCCGTAAACTTTTACCTTTTTACTCCAATCATCACGATAATTAAACCCTAATGAGCGTGTGGTAGTAATACCTTTTGGATCCGGACCAAACACATTCGGACGGTCTCCGCCGGTAAAGGTAAACAGGCTTGTATTGGTATTGTTGACGTCACCTGATATGGTTATCTGACGCTTGTCCTGGAAACTGAATACATTGGTTGCTCCGACATAACGACCCCCATTTTTTATCCCTGCTGTTTCCCGAACAGCATCACGGCCGCTGCCCACAGTTCCCTGACCAAAATAGCCATGATTTTTATCCTTCCTGATATTAATGTTTAATACCTTTTGTGGGTCACCGATTTTGATGCCCGTAATATTGGCCTGATCACCGTAATCGTTTATGACCTGTACATTCTGCACCAGATTTGCAGGCAGGTTTCGGGTCAGGCTTTTCACATCACCTGCCATATAATCTTTCCCGTTGAGTCGCACCTTGTTTACTTGTTTACCTTGTGCTGTGATGTTACCATCGTTACTTACTTCTAAACCAGGCATTTTCTTAATGGCGTCTTCAATTACTGCACCTTCTCGCACTTTGTATGCTGATGCATTGTATTCAATTGTATCTTCCCTTATTTTAACCGCATTAGCATTAGTGACTGTAACACCTTGAAGCGTAATAGGGTCACTTTTTAATACGATTGGATCTAGTTCGGCTGTGATGTTGTTAGGAGCAAGATTATACCGCCGTTTAACACCCTGATAACCTAAAGAAGTAACCACCAGGCTGAATTGATTAACTGATACCGATGAGAAGGTAAACCTGCCAGTGGAATTAGTAGCAACAACTGAACTGTCTTTATCTGTAAACAATTTAATCGTTGCCCATGGTAGCGTTGCTCCTGTGGAATCTTTTACCACACCGGTTACCTGACGGCCGGTTTGTGCGTAAACCTGCATACTGAAAAGCAAGGCAGCAACTGAAAGAAAATGTAGACGTCTCATGATCCCTGATTTGGTGCGTTGCAAACCAAAACAGCTGTTGCAATTTTGTTGCCCTCTGCATCTGACTGGTAGGTAACTATTGTTACCTTGCTACCTATTTTTAAATCGGACACTAAGATGGCGCCTGAAGAGTTTCTGATGGTTGTCTGGCGGGTAAGTTTAATCATTACTTTCTCGCCGTCGCGCTGTTGAATAATGATAGCCTGATTTCCTGTACTTACAATCTGTCCCAGGCCACCGGTGCCCCCACAGGGGTCGTTGCCTTGAGAAGGCCCACTACCTTGACCCTCTTCAGCACGGTCAGACCTGCCGCGCTCCGGGCCCGGTTCCAAACTAAGGGGAAACTGACCCTTCTGGTAAAGAACAAGACCGTAAGATGCTGCGCCAGCAGCTACAAGCATCATTATAATTACGGCAATCCTGATATTTTTGGATTCCATCAAACGCAGCTTCTTTCCCAGAACGGTAAAGGCCCAATAGCCTATCATAACACCAAGTCCGTTTAATATAACATCATCAATATCAAATATGCCCACACGCAATAGTACCTGTAATCCCTCGATTGCAAAACCGGTGGCAATTGCAAGCACAAACATTTTTTTCCATGTGATGTCCGCAAAAACCAAAGGGCCCAGCAATCCTACCGGTACAAGCAAAATAATGTTTCCGATAAGATTAATGCCTCCGATTACCAAGCCCTTCTCCCCTAGCAGATACACCAAAATGGTTTTGAACGGAACTAAATTGGCCGGACCTGTTTGTGATCCACCAAAATAAATCATCAAGGAGCCTATCCTGATCATGGGCACATCCTTAAATACCATTACCTTGATCAGGATCGCACTATAAGCGATGAGAATAAATGTTGATATTAATTGCTTCTTCATAGAC
>NZ_JBFTIZ010000342.1:0-4368 GCF_056395165.1 Pedobacter sp. 10L46_2 | reverse complement strand
GTACAAAATCAGCTATCCATTTATCACCTTTTGCAGGGTCATATGCTAAAAGTACACTATCGGCCTTATCATCTTCAACAGTACGCTCTTTACTGGGCTCTTGTAATGTTGTGCTTTTTCTCGAATTTGAACAGGCAATAAATAAAAAGGCGGCCATTGAGGCCACTGCTAGAATATTACGATAACTCATGAATTGTGTGTACAGTTTAAAAGCCCGAAAATTAAGGAATAATAATGCTTTTAACGTAAAAGAGTTTTAAACATTGCAGGTTTTATTTTATTTGCGATTTTTTTTGAGGTTGTATTAAACATCTGACACTAAAGGGCTCTTTAAAAATTTTAAAAACCTTAAATTTGTAAACATAAAACTTAGAATACTATGAATTTTAGAATCGAACACGATACGATGGGTGAAGTACAAGTGCCTGCTGATAAATATTGGGGTGCTCAAACTGAACGTTCAAGAAATAACTTTAAGATTGGTCCTGAGGCCTCCATGCCAAAGGAAGTCATACATGCATTTGGTTATTTGAAAAAAGCTGCTGCCTTAGCCAATACTGAACTTGGTGTTTTAACAAAGGAGAAGGCTGAATTAATTGCAAAAGCGTGCGATGAAGTTGTAGCAGGTGGTTTAGATGATCAGTTTCCGTTAGTAATATGGCAAACGGGTTCAGGTACTCAAAGTAATATGAATGCCAATGAGGTAATCGCAAATCGTGCTCACGTTTTAAATGGCGGATTATTGGGTGATGATAAAAAGGTGCTTCATCCGAATGATGATGTAAATAAATCTCAGTCATCAAACGATACTTATCCTACAGCTATGCACATTGCCGCTTATAAACAAGCAGTTGAAATTACCATACCTGGATTAGAGAAATTGCGTAACACTTTACATAAAAAGACAATTGAATTTAATGATATCGTTAAAACAGGACGTACTCATTTTATGGATGCCACTCCTTTAACATTGGGTCAGGAGTTTTCCGGTTATGTTCAGCAAATAGACAACAGTGTCAGAGCGATAAAAAATGCTTTGGTAATGATTAGTGAACTAGCTTTAGGTGGAACGGCTGTTGGGACTGGTTTAAATACACCTAAGGGATATGACGTTCTTGTTGCTAAGAAAATTGCAGAATTAACAGGACTTCCTTTTGTAACTGCACCCAATAAATTTGAGGCATTAGCGGCTCACGATGCCATGGTTGAACTTTCTGCTGCTTACAAACGCACTGCTGTTTCTTTAATGAAGATTGCAAATGACGTAAGGATGCTAAGTTCTGGCCCCCGTTGTGGAATAGGTGAAATCATCATTCCAGATAACGAACCGGGATCATCTATTATGCCGGGTAAAGTTAATCCGACACAACCCGAAGCTATGACTATGGTGTGTGCTCAGGTAATGGGTAATGATGTTACAGTAGGTATCGGTGGAAGTAATGGCCATTTTGAGTTGAATGTTTTTAAACCTGTTATTGCTGCTAACGTTTTGCAATCAGGAAGGCTAATTGGTGATGCCTGTGTTTCATTTAATGATAAATGTGCGGAAGGAATTTTACCCAATTTACCGGAAATTAAGAAACATTTGCAAAATTCTTTGATGCTGGTTACTGCTTTGAATCCTCATGTTGGATATGAAAATGCTGCCAAGATTGCAAAAAAAGCACATAAAGAGAATAAAACCTTACGCGAAGCTTCCATAGAACTGGGCTTGCTTACCGGAGAGCAATTTGATGAGTGGGTTCGTCCGGAGGATATGGTAGGTAGCTTAAAATAGGGCATGACTAAATACCTATATACGTGGAGATTATTGTTTTCTGTGTTATTGTATTTATGCTTACTCTTCTCTTGTAGGAGAATGCCCAATGTACAAGGAGAAGGATCGCCAATTTTACAGGGGATTTGGAATCAAGATAGTATCCTAAACGCAGATCAATTACTGAATTATACACAATATAAATTCAAATTCACCTGTGATTCATTTTATGTAGACTTGGTTACCAATTCTAAAGTGAATTACTATGCTGATTCCTGTTTCAATAATGGAGTGTGGAAAGAATACGCTAAGGGAGTTTATCAGGTTAGAGCTGACAGTGTATTTTTGACAGGTACTTTCACGAAGTCTAATTATAAACAGAAGATTTCGGGATGTTACCAGATAGGACAATATATCAAAACCTTCAAAATTAAATTGGCAGACACAAGTAGGTTATTGCTTGAGGGTACTGATAATCAAAGAGAGGTTGATTTAAAGCGAGTAGAAAAAATAATTTGTACTCCGCAGAGCTTATAGAATAAATGCTGAGGAATTAAATTAGATAAAGATGAAAAGAGTAGGTAAGGTTTTTAGGATAATTATAGTTTTTGCTATAACTGCTTATATGCCATTAAGCGCAGGAGCCTGGGGAATGCTTGGCCATAGAATAGTAGGGCAGATAGCAGAAAGCCATTTAAGTAAGAGAGCAAAAAAAGGGATTAAAGGAGTGTTAGGTTATGAAAGCTTAGCTATGGCAAGTAACTGGGGCGATTTTATTAAATCGGATCCTTCTTATAATTATCTCTATAACTGGCATTTTGTAAACCTGCCTGGAGGATTGGATAAGCAAGGTGTATTTGACTTTTTAGATAAAGATACTGCTGCCAACGTATACAATAAAGTTCCAGAAATGATTTCTGTTTTGAAAAACAAACAGAGCACACCAGATCAGAAAAAACTTGCCATGCGCTTGTTAGTACATCTTGTTGGTGATTTAAATCAACCGATGCATACCGCCCGTAAAGAAGATTTAGGGGGTAACAGAGTTTTTGTTACCTGGTTTGGCGAGAAGTCCAATTTACATAGAGTATGGGACGAATCATTAATAGCGTATCAGGAGTTGAGTTACACAGAATATGCGAATGCTATTAATTATCCTAATGATGAACAATTGAGAGTTTGGAGAGACAGCTCTCTTAAAGATTTTGTATATGGATCTTACATGGCATGCAATAAAATTTACGAGAACACAAAACCTGAAGATAAGCTGAGTTATAAATACAACTTTGACTTTGTTAATCTGTTGAATGAGCAACTGCTAAAAGGAGGGGTTTGTTTGGCAAATATTCTTAATGATATTTATAAATAATGAAGATTCTAATGGTTTGCCTTGGTAACATTTGTCGCTCGCCATTGGCAGAGGGAGTTATGAGGCATTTGATTAATGAAGAAGGATTAGACTGGGAGGTTGCTTCGGCAGGAACAGGTGACTGGCATGTAAATCAGCCTGCTGATAAAAGGAGTATCGCTATTGCGAAAAACTTTGGGTATGATATTTCTACACAAAGGGCAAAACATTTCAATAAAAGCATGTTTAACGAATTCGACAGCATCCTTGTTATGGATAGAAATAACTTAAAGGACGTTCAGCGATTGGCAACAAGTGAAGAACAACGTAAAAAAGTAAAGTTGTTTTTAACTGACGAAAACGAAGTAACAGATCCATATTTCGACAATAATCTTTTTGAACCGGTGTTTTTAGAGATAGAGGCAAGATGTAAGGAATTGATTGAGGAGCTTAAGCGACGTATGTAAACCGATGCGTATTATGGAATCACCAAAATTATTTATGTTACTACTGGGCTGTACCCCTCCGGGCAGATATACGGAACAACATGATGTTTTCTTTACAGTAGGTAATTCATTAAAAGATATTAAAGAAGAAATTATTGCTTTTTGGCCGGAGGCAAATGGTAAAATACATATTGATGCCTGGCGAGAGGTAACAGAAGTTGATGGGTATCAGGTAAAAGTTGTAAGCAAAAAAGATGAACCTACTGCTGATAAACTTTTCTTTTTAAATTTAGGTGGTTATAAAAAAGGGGATTTCGACGAGCTTCACTATAAAATGCTAACTGTTTCTGATGAGAAGGCCACAGCTATTAAAAAGGCAAAAGAAACAGCTTTTTATAAACACGCTGGATTTGAAGGGGCTACATCACATATTGATGATAAGTATGGTGTAGATGTTGATGATGTGTTTGAAATTGAAGATATACTTCCAGCTAGCATTAAAAAAGATTATAAGTTAAAAATCAGTTTGGCAGTGGATACCCCAAAAGATGAAATACATTTAGGTTATCTTATACTAAGTAAGTTATAAGGAAATAAAAAAGGCCAGGAGATTCCCACGAATGGTCGGAAGAAATTCCGGCCATTTTTTATGTTTTGAAAAACAGACCAGGTTCACCGCCACACTGCACCACAATCAAGGCTATAGCTAAGTCTCTCACCTCCATTGCGAACCTTCGTTTTGAGGTCTTATAGCCTTGTTTATTCGCCTTTTTGTATATCAGAACGAGCATGCTCGTTATCAGGGTCATGTATAACAT
>NZ_JBFTIZ010000341.1:0-4380 GCF_056395165.1 Pedobacter sp. 10L46_2 | reverse complement strand
GTCCATAGGCAATATACTCGGGTTAAAAATTTACCAATGATTGTACCCTACCCTTAATAAAGGTAATACTAATCTGATAAGGAAAATCGGTATTCAGATTACTCCTGATCAGCTTCACACCGTTCTTCAATACCCTGGTGATTTCAAGCCTCGCTTGTTTTGGCAATTTACTGGCACCTAGAACAATAGTCACCTCACCCTCCCTATTCAAATTAAAAGACATATCAAACCGTCCACTGACTGATTTATCGAGTTTACAGTTACTGAGCATATATTTTTGCAACTTATTTTTATCTTCCACAGTTATACGGCTGGTAATCACAACTTCTCCCAAAATAGCCCTGCTATCACAGTCTGAGGATACTGTTGCTGCCTGCGGCTTACCCAAAAGGGTTGATTGTGCATTAGCTTTTTGCCCAATCGCGCCAATCCCTACAAAAACCATTGCAGTAACCAACCATCTTTTCCAGCGAGACTCATCAACTGGCAATGGCGCCATTAACTGATCGCTGGAGAAGCGACCGCAAAAACCCTCCTTGTTTTCCTGCATAATATTGATGAAGTATGCTACATTTTTGTTGGTAAGGTCATATACCTTTTTTTGACAGCTGTTACAGAATCGCCCTTCYGCGTCAGGCTCCATATTATTCCAATCCTGATTACAAATAAAGCTTAGTTTGGCATCGTTGATCTTGTCTTCCATGTCGTGTTTGTTGGTTTATCAGATGATGAAGTTTACCAACCAATTCCATAATATTAGAATTGAAAGTAATGACACTCTGATCCGCTCTCCTTTTCATATATTTAACTACATCGGATGGTTGCATAGCCACCTAAATCGAAAGTAGAAATAAACAGCAACACCTTTCCGTAAACACCAAAGCAAAACTTCCGGTTTTGCAGGCCGAAAATGCGCGCAAGGAATTATTGACTGATAAAATTTAAATTAAACCAAATCTTTATTCAAATAGTGGGATAAATTACTAAGTGGACACTCTACGGAATTCCCTTAAATTGAGCTAACTAGAAGAAACATCAGTACATACTTCTTGTTAATTCCATATTGAATATTAGTATTCGATTATTAATATAGTGATTCAAAAGACCGTGTTTGATATAACAAATCACCTAATTTTTGTTTATTTTAATCCCACTAAAAGCACATTGATACATGACGCCAATAGAAGCAGATGAAAAGCTAAAGAAATACAATTATTTAGTAGGAAAAACTATTGGTAAAGATACTATCGCGGCAATTATGCCAGTTCCCGTTGATTCAGAAATGACTGTTGAACAAATGTTCCTTACTGTCTTTAACAATGTCCCGCACAAATTGTTCGAGCATGCCGATTATAGGATCGTAGTGATGCTTAATTACCAGCAATTTCTTGATAAGGGAGAAGTTATTTGGAAAGATCTTAATGAGGTTTTGGAGATGTTAGGGATAAATGAATAACCTTAGATTGCAGGACAGCGAAGCGTCGATCTCCCGCAATTGAGCCTGAAGCGAAAGAAATGCGCACATTGTGATCTTTAAAATTATGAAAAAAACTACTTTCTTCTCCCTGATTCTAATATTGAGTTTCTTCTATGGGTATACTCAAAGCAAAGGCGAGCTAATTTTACCTTCTGAAACGATAGAAATTAAAAAAATTAAACAGCAAACGCCGGAGCGGCGGATATTGCAAATTGCCGTTATAAAAACAATTGGAAAACACCTGGATTCGGATTTACTGTTTAAAACACCAAAAGGTGATGGTTACATTACCTCTATCAGCTTAGTTTTTAACATGAAAGGAGGAATTGATACTGTATATTTTGCAGAAAAAATGTCACCGCAGTTAAAAAAAATACTGGAACCTAACGCAGAGTTGGTTGCCAAACTGAAGAAAATTTTGCCCTTTCCAGATTTCAATGGTAAAATAGTCGTTTATCCAATACTTTTTAAATGGGGATATGACGCCACGCTAAATTATGGAGAGCACTTTTTAAATGATTTTGAAGGCCTATGGCCAAATCTCGATGTGAAAGATCAAAAAAAGCAAATTATTTTATTAAGACCATATATTAACATATTTCATAAGAGCGAAAATTAATTCTCTTTACTGGGGACAGCTATTTTGCATGCTCATGAGCTATAGGACACCAACACACCAAAGTTTCTTTTGTCGATGCAAAGAATCATTGAGGTGATTCTGGCGCTGAGTAGACTCGGAACTTCCATCCTATTACAATATTCATAGTTGCCCACTCTCTTAAAGGCATCTATTGATGAGTAGGTAAGTGAGCACCATGAACAGTGATCCCAATATTATCCAAACCAGCCCCCGCATCATCGCATGATAGTATTCAGGCGCTCGTACCTGTTCGGGGAATAAAGTAAACCTGATCTGCCTGATGATTGGCTTTGGTCCTTTTTCTATTGCCTGATTAATCCCAACAAATCCTTTGAGAATGGCCAGATTGACCTCAGAGAGGTCGGGCCGTGGCGCTTTGACTTCTATAGTATCATACTTACGCTCAAAGGTTGCGATTAACGCCTTACTTTCCTCGATCAGGATATTGAGTTGATTGTCTTTGTCCGCTAATTTCTCTTCCAGATCTGCTATTACTTTTTGCGTTTTCTTGCCCTGCTCCGCTAACTCTTTCAAAATTTCCGTGAATGAGGTTTCATCTAAGTCCATAAGAATTGATTTTAAATTGATCTTCCTTTAGTTTTTTTACGTGCTAATTTTTCCGTTATCCCCGGCTGTTGCCATCTCATTTGCGCATGTTTTTGCTGCTCAGCAATCCCGCGCTGCTGGATAAGCTGAGCAGTGATATTTGCCAGGCTATGCCCGAGCTGGCTTCCCTTGAACCTGACCAGCTTTTTGTCGATGAAGGCAATGCCCCTCCCAAGTTCAACTTGGTAACCCTGCTTTTCCATTCTGATCTTTAGCGCCTCAATGGTATCTGATTTGCTAATCGCAGCTTCCAGCTTTTCTCTGAGCAGTTCCTTTCTGTTATCTACCCTTTTACCTATGACCATCCGCTCCGTGGGTGTCAAAAACCGGTTGGGATTTAAAACAGGGGTTAGTTTATACCTTTTTTCCATTTCCCGGCAAAATTGCGCCATTCGTTTATAGCTGTTGTGATCGCTGACCGTCTTACCATCATAACCGACCCGGTTAGCCACAATGTGGATGTGCTCGTGAAGGGTGTCTGAATGGGTAATGACGATAAACTGATTTTGGTCAAATCCAAACTCTTCGGACATTGCTACGACGATGTCTGCCTTTTGTTGTTTGGTCAGCAAGGCGGCATCGGCATAGGCAAAGCTAAATGAAGCATGAAGGACTGGCTTTAACAGCTTTGGATTAAGTTTCCTTACTTCTACCAGTTGTGTGATCACCTGATCCATGGTGCCAAAGCAGTTGTTATAATAAATCACTTCAGCCTGTTTTTTGACCATTTCTTCCAGCTGAAGTTCTTCGCTTTCCTGTAATCGGCCCTCATGCAGGTAGCGAAGGCAACCCCGAAAGTTTCTACCCGTGGTTATTTTCCCGATCATTTTAAATAAGTCTTTATTTCTTCTACAATTCGTTGCACTGTCCTCATTTGCTGATTGATCAGGGCCCTGTCCATCGCGTTCAGGTCCTCAGCTGAATTACGTTTGCGGGCAATCAGGTTGAGGGTGGCAGTGATGTGATGGAGTGTACCTGTAAATTGAAGTACCTCTTTGGGAAGGGTTTTCAATTTTATCTTCGCCGCCCCCTTTAGACCAAGCTCCCGGAGGTAAACGGAAACGCTCGTGTTCAATTTTCTGGCGCTATCCTGAATCAGTTTCTTTTCAATGGTATTACACCTCACTGTTACATTAATATTCTTTTTTTGGGATACTTTGGGGCGTCCTCTTTTCTTCCTATTATCACGCTGATTGATCATGACAGATGCTATAATTGTTCAAGGATTTATGAATTCACTCATTTAATAAATGGCGAGGTTTGCCCATAGCATATTCCTGCTATCTTTTCTTGGGGAAGCACACCTTTAATACGCAGGTCCTATAGCGTACCTGCTGAAATCTTCAGCAGTTTTATGATTGCTGAACTGCGAAGCCATTGCGTGATGGTTAAATCATTTGATTTGATGGTCTTTTTGATCTCCTCTATAAATTCAGACTTGAACGTCAGGAGCTCCGGTTCGGTTAAGATTTTGATCTGCATAATTGTCTCTGCTTTTAAATTTATAGGGCAAATTTGAATAACAGAACAGCAGAACCGATGACCACCGGTTTAGTGTGGTCATATGCGACAGACGAACCTTAGCTATTTTTTGTTTGGAGTTATAGGTACGATTTTGAAAAATTTCTGTTCGGGCTTAATTTCGGTTCCTTTAGAG
>NZ_JBFTIZ010000340.1:0-4435 GCF_056395165.1 Pedobacter sp. 10L46_2 | reverse complement strand
GGTCAGAATCCCGCAATTCATTAAAGCGTTCAGGGGTTAGCAGTTGTACATTTTCTACATGTGCAAATACTGTTTTCTGGCATGCCCGAATCCATTCCGGAAGGTCGCCTTCCCAATATAGCCATACTGGTAAGTTTTTCTTTTTAAGATTAGCCATCTTTGCTGTAATGCTTTAATTCAATTTCTTTAAAACCAGTAGGGAATCTGTTAGCTGGATTTTCTGGTAATTCTTTTTTGAAATAAGTTCATTTGCAAATGCAATTACGTCGGGGAAGTAATCAGCAAAGTCATGGAACGCGAGGTAACCTCCAATTTCTATCCAGGATGCAAACTGTCTGAAGTCATTAGAAATATTTAAATAATCATGTAAGCCATCTAATAACAATAATGATATTGGGTGATTCCATTTTACATTTTTGGATTCATCAACTATTGACATCACTGTTTCAGATAAATTGGCTCTTTCAATATTTTTTTTGAAATGAGCTAAAGATGGTTCAAACTGTTGCAATCCCTGATCTGTAGAACCTAATATTCCATTGTGCGGATCAATTGAATAAACTTTTATCCCATCTGATACCGACTTAGCCAGCTTTCCAAGCAGAATTGTTGCTTTGCCGTGATAGCTGCCAACTTCAACTAAATGTCCATTTGGGAATTGAGTGCATGCTTTTAGTCCAAAAGCAATTAACAATTCGGCTTCTCCTTCACTTAACCACCCATCAATTTGTTTAATTTCATTTAAAACTTGGACAGGTAAAAACAATGACTGTTTATCGTCTTCTTTATGTGTTTCTTCGGGTTTTTGTATGTAGTTATTTAAATGCCTACGGGTATATTTCCTAAGCGTATCGTCGTAATTACGATTTATTGGATGTACCCAAAACGCATTGGGATCATTAAAAGCACAGTCTAATTCTTGTGTTGTATATGCTTTTTTGTATTTAACAAAGTCATGGCAACAGGGATTCAATTCAATATCATAGCCAAGCAAACTCACCATAGTTGGCAATATGATCTCTTCTGTCGCCCATATTTTTGTATGCTTCATTATATTTTGAAGAATATTGTTCGTTTTGAAGAGCTTAACCAGATCCTTTACGGCATCGTAAGTGAATACAGTTGAGGGCCAAAAAGACCAGTGAACAAATTTGCTTTCACCATCTTTAAAAGTTTTAAGCAGTGGTTTCCATAAATCATATTCTTTAAATGCCTGAATGGAGGTAAAAACGTCAGTATTGTTTACAGTTATATGCTCAGGTCGGTTAGATAAAAGTCCGATATTGCTTTTTTGCGAAAAGAAATCCCACATGAAAGTAGAATATGCTGGCTGTAGACTTAATTGATCGGAATCTACAATAGTTAAAATGTCAAAAGAAAAATTATCGAGTGCAAATTGCATACATTCAAGCGCAAAATTGTGCAGGTAGCCATGTGCTACCGGTATAACAGTGGGGTTTACTACAGCTCCAAATTCTTCAAAAGGAAATGAGCAGGAGTTTAATTTAAGATCGGCGTTACTGTTAAAAATAACGATACTTGAGGAAGGGTCTTGAAAATGTAGATTGCGAACCATATCAATTACACAATCTAAGCTTTCATGCACCAGGCAAGCATAAACATTCTTTAACTGTTTTCTAACATTCTTTAAATTCCATTTATCTGAAGCAGTTTGAGCATGTTTAGGATAATATTTTAAATCAAAGTTCATTATCCGCTCTATATCCATTACCGGGTATGGGTGCCACCAATCGCCTGAAGTTTTTTTCAGGCTAATGTTCTGATCATGTATCATGTGGACAGACATCTTTGAATCTGTAAGTGCGGTTACTTTTTCGGGTGAGGCAGCCCAAACAAATAAGCCATCAACACCTACATTTATATCTTTATACTGATTTTTTTCCCAGTAAGATCGCTGATAACAAAGCGAACTTCCCAGCAACCATTTACGCTGATCTGGAGGATATCTATATTGAAAGGCTTCTTTTTTTAGCAGGTCGTAATAAAGTAAATTATTTATCCCACAAATATCAGCATTACGCTCTTTCAACTCCTCTACCTGATATTTTATCCGATAGTTAGCATACCAATCATCATCGTCCCAATTAACTATTATGCTCCCCGAGGCATGCTTACAAGCTATATTAAGTTTTGCACCCAAAGATATTTGATGATCAAGTCTTATGTATTTTATATTATCAACCTCTGGAACCAAGTCCCGGATACAATCAGAACCGTCATCAATTATAATTAGCTCTTTATTTTGGTACTCTTGCCTGTGGAAATATTTAATAGCGTGCGGAATAAAATATCTCCTGTTAAAGGTTGGCATTACACAAGAAACCAGAGGAAGCATATTAAAGAAGTTTTGCAGGCTAACCAGTGTAAATTGTAAAGCTTCGCTAGAGGTTTGTCACAATAACACCCTGATAATAAATTAAGTAAATTCTGAAAATCATTTAATTTATATACTCATAAAGCTAGTCCCTTTGTGAACCAACATCAATAGTTAGTTATAACTATTTTTATTGATCACCTTCCTTAAACTAGTTGAACAAACTTCAATTGAAAGTGATTGGTTTATGGAACTTAAGTGAACGCCAAGACGCTCCTTACCCCTTTTAAAAAATAATTTCCCCTGTAAGCCGGTGAAAGGCCCGTCAACAATAATCACTTCATCACCACTAACAAGATTGGACTCTATTTCAAAAACCATTGTTTCGAACTTCATTATGTTGGATATTTCATCCTCAGATACCATTGCCGGTTTACCTTCAAAAGTTATAAATTTTAATACCCCTCCTATTTTTAATAGTTTGAAGCGCTCCCTTTCTGTTGAATTAATAAAAACATAATTTGGAAACATAGGCACTTTTATTTCTTTTTTACGATCGCTCCATTGCCTTATTACATTTTGTAAAGGCAAATAAGCTTTTATCTTCTTTTTGGTAAGTTCGTTATAGATTTTCTTTACGAGATTTGGAAAGGTATAAACGATATACCAGTTGCTTTTTAGTACATTTTCCATAGCATAGTATATTAGGGATATATTTTTGATGGTAGAGATAATAATTAACTCATATAATAAAATTGATCATATTTAATTGATGATGAAATAGTTATTTATAATCATTTATAAGGATTACATGAACACTAAAAGTGTTTTTTTGACTACTAGCAGGTCTATATATTTCTTTTTGTTAAATATCTTTGATTAGAAGATGCCTAAAATTTCATGACGCTGCTCCGATTAATTCTAATTCTTCGATTTTATTAACCCTTAAAATACCATATGCTATTATATTGAAACGTCCCTAACGTTCAACCAAATATTATCTAAAACGACTAAAGTTATGGAACATAACGCAGGAGAAATCGTTGAACTAGCTGTTCGACGACAAAATGTGAATATTAGCGAATTATCCAAGCGCTTAAATGTAAACAGAAGGACCTTGTATAATTGGTTTAGACAAAAGAAATTGCATACAGATGTAATTTTAGAAATAGGTAAGGCTATCAATTATGACTTTTCAAGTGATTTTGAAGGAGAATTAAAACAATTAAATCATAATGAGGATCTAAGGTCTTTTAAAAAGGACTCTAATTCTGAACATCCTGATTCCGTCTATTATTGGATGGAAAAATACATAGCCTTACTTGAGGATTATAAACGGTTGGTTAGAAAGGATTCAACCCATAACATGCTATCGTAACAGTGCTATATCTTAAGGAACATATTCAGGGCAGCTGTCTGATGGGATAGATGCCTGATATGAATTAGGGAAAGTTCTTCAATTTTAAAAAAGAAACTGCCCTGATTATGCTCCGGGCAGTTTCTTTTTTTAGTATCCACCTCCACCGCCATTGTTTCCTCCATTGCCCGTACTTGCGGCAACCAGAACAATGTTGCCTCTTATCTCGCCACTTGTAAAATCAGAACTATGGATATTAACATACCATTTTCCTGATAAAAGCTGACTGATCTCTGCAGCGTTCAATACTCTGGTAGTTCCTGTAAGAGTACCTGAGCTGGCAGTGGTAAAGCCAGGTATTTCAATTACAATTGGTGAACTGGTTAAGTTTGATCCATTTTCTGCACCGTGAAAGTGCATTCCTGTCGTTGTTGCAGCAGCAGATCCAAGCTGCCATGTAATGGTATAAGCAATCGTTTTGGACTGTTCATTATAAGTGATGTTTGCCGTGCCTGTTCCAGTTGTTGTAACTACCGGAACTTCATTAGAGCCATTTAACTGGACCATAGCTGTATAAGTTCTGTAGGTAACATCAGGTCCGTTGCTTTTCTTTTTACACCCTGAATAAAGAACCAGCAGGATGACTGCCATAGCAAGTATGGCAGAAAAGAATTTTACAGAATAAGTTTTCATAGTAAGTAATTTAAATGATTAATTAATTACTCCGATTGACAGTACAGCAG
>NZ_JBFTIZ010000339.1:0-4441 GCF_056395165.1 Pedobacter sp. 10L46_2 | reverse complement strand
CAGATACAATAATGAGGATTATTACAATGAAAATCCAAGTTTTGGAACAAGTGGACAATCAGTAAGGATGCTTTATAACAGGTGGAAAAAAGAGGGAGATCAGGCTCTTTTACCAAGATATGGTGCGAAAAGAAGTTATTCATCTAAGGATATTCAGGATGCCTCTTATATCAGACTGAGAAATGTGAATTTGAATTATTCACTGCCAAAAAAATTATTAGCGGGTACTAAATTCATCAGCGGTGTAACCGTATTTGCTCAGGCCAGTAATCTTGTTACATGGACAAAGTGGAAGGGTTTTGATCCCGAGGATAATAATGGGGAAGCCATGTTTGATTATCCAAGTTCAAGGACATATACCTTTGGTTTAAATGTTAATTTCTAATTGTACAATCATGTTAAAATATTATAGTAATAAACTTTCTCTTTGTGTCATTTTCCTGATTGCCTTTTTAGCAGCGTCCTGCACTAAGGAGCTGGATTTAAAACCATCCGATACAATTGATGACTCAAAAGCATTTCAAACAGTTTCAGATCTTAACGGAGGTTTAATTGGAGCTTATGCTTCATTAGGCGCCTCAACAATAACCAATGTATCTCTTACTTCTGATGAATGTACCTTGCCAAGTGAAAATAGCACTGGCCGTGGTGTATCTACCTATCGGTGGCAGTATGATGGAAGTAACGGTACAATTACGGCAGGTTGGGAAAACAACTACATTTCTATTGACAGGGTAAATCGTGTGCTTGCCTATGTGGATAAGGTAAAGTCAAAATCATCAGAAGAGGGACTTAAAAATCAATATAAAGGAGAGTTATTGGCGCTTAGGGCATATTGCCACTTTGAGTTACTTAGAAACTTTGCTTCTAAATACGAAGCTTCTGCAATGGGAGTGCCGTATATGGAGGTATCAGAGGTTTCCAATCCCGGCAGATTAACTTTTGCAGAATCTATAAACAAAATTAAATCTGATCTTTTAGCGGCAAAAGGGCTAATCCCTTCAGATTTTGATGACAATACCAGAATCACCCTAAATGCAGTTTCTGCAATGCAGGCCAGGGTAGCGCTATATGAAAAAAATTGGGATGATGCTATTAAATACAGCACAGAGGCGATTAATGCAACACCTTTAGCAGGTATCAATGACTTTTCTGATATCTGGAAAGATAAAACAGATGACGAAGTGATATGGAAACTGAAAAGAGTAGCTGGAGATAGTCGCCTTGGTGATTTCTATTATGATATTAAAAATATCGTTGTATATGCTCCCGCTTTTGAATTGATAAATACCTATGACAAGGTTAATGATGTAAGGTACCCTGTCTACGTGAAATTTGATGATACGCGTGGTGCAGGTAAATCTAAATATAGTGTAAACAAATATCTTGAGGGAAGTTCGGGCTTGCCAAATCTTACTGATGTAAAACTTTACAGAACTGGGGAAATGTACCTGATTAGAGCTGAAGCTTATGCCGAAAAAAATAACATTCAGTTGTCGGCACAAGATTTGAATGCACTAAGGGAGGCCAGAATTAAGAATTATGCAGATGTTTCCTTTACAGATAAATCAACTTTGTTAACGGCCGTTGTTTTAGAAAGATACAAAGAACTTGCTTTTGAAGGTCATAGATTTTTTGACCTAAGAAGAAACAATTTACCAATAACTCGCGAGCCTGCGGATGCAATTAATGCTTTGGGTGCAATCAATTTAACCACTGCAAATAAAGAATATGCTTATCCTATTCCTAACGCAGAAATTAAAGCCAATTCTAACGTTAAACAGAACCCATTATATTAAACGGAATACTATGAACTATAAGCTTAATTATTACTTTTCTATTTTACTGCTGCTTGCATCTTTGAATTTACAGGCACAAAAGAAATATGTATTAGTTGTGCATGGGGGTGCCGGAACAATTCTAAAGAAGAGCATGACCCCGGAAAAGGAGGCTGCATATACTGCAGCATTAACAAAGGCTTTACAGCAGGGCTATGATGCTATTAAATCAGGTAAAACGAGTCTGGATGCAGTTGAAGCAGCAATACGTGTACTTGAAGATTCGCCACTCTTTAATGCCGGTAAGGGGGCAGTTTTTACGCACGATGGTAAAAATGAAATGGATGCTGCAATTATGGAAGGCAAAAGTTTAAAAGCAGGAGCCGTTGCGGGAGTAAGTGTAATCCGTAATCCAATTACCGCTGCAAGGGCAGTGATGGAAAAATCTGAACATGTAATGATGGTGAGCAGGGGAGCTGAGCAGTTTGCGAAGCAGTGCGGAGTTGAAATAGTTGATCCTAAATATTTTTATACTAAAGAACGTTGGGATGGTTTGCAGGAAGCTATAAAAGAAGATTCTGTGAAAGCTGTGCTTGATCATGGTAATAAAAAATCTTTGAAGCTGGGAACGATAAATAGAGATTATAAATTCGGGACAGTTGGTGCTGTGGCACTTGACAAGATGGGTAATCTTGCTGCTGGAACCTCAACGGGTGGAATGACGAACAAAAAGTATGGGCGAGTTGGTGATTCTCCAATTATCGGTGCAGGTACTTATGCTAATAATCTGACTGCTGGTATCTCATGTACAGGCTGGGGTGAGTTTTATATCAGAAGTGTAGTAGCCTATGATGTTTCAGCTATGATGGAGTATAGAAATCTATCGGTAGCGGATGCATCAAAGAAGGCGCTTGATAAAATGGAAAAGCTAGGTGGAGACGGTGGACTAATAGCGCTTGACAAAAATGGGAACGTGGCGATGCCCTTTAATACGGAAGGAATGTACAGAGGTACTGTAACAGAAGATGGTAAAATAGAAGTATTGATTTATAAATGATGGTCTTAAATATTTTAGAGAAAGCAAGGTTAAAGCAAGTTTTTGTTTTTGCACTCATGTTGTGTAGCTATTCTTCAATTGCGCAACAAAAAACTTCACCAAAGGGAAGTTTATTTATAATCGGGGGAGGTTCCCGTTCTCCGGAATTGGTGCAGAAATTAATTAAAACCGCAAATTTGGGTCCCAAAGATTATATGATAGTTCTCCCTATGTCTAGTGGTGATCCTATCGGTTCTTTTAATGCCATTAAAGAAGAGCTTTCTGCTCAGGCAGCAAATAGTATCGGATATCTTAATTTTACTGCTGAAAGCGCTGGTAATAAGCAATTGCTTGATTCCTTATCAGGTGCAAAACTTATTTTTATAACGGGTGGCGATCAAAGCCGCTTTATGAAGGTTGTACTAAATACTCCGATTTATAAAGCGATCCATCAGGCATATAATAACGGTGCAACTGTAGCAGGAACGAGCGCCGGTGCTGCAGTGATGAGTAAGTATATGATCACTGGCAATCAGTTGGCAGGAGACACTATTTATAGGGAAACTTTTAATAAACTAGTTGATAAGAACATTGAATTTGAGCAGGGCTTGGGTCTGCTTAATTCAGTTATTATTGATCAGCATTTTATTAAAAGAAGCAGGTTTAACAGGCTTCTTTCTGCATTGGCAGCGCACCCTACTTTTGATTGTGTTGGCATTGACGAAGGTACGGCGATAATAGTACAAGGGAAGAAGATTGAGGTTGCGGGAGTTAGTCAGGTACTAAGAATAGCAGATCCTAAAAACTTGAAAACCACAAAAACAGGACATATAAAAATGGAGAGCCTTCGCTTTAATATGTTTACAGAAGGGGATGTGTTTTACGTAAAATAGCTAATATTGTATGCTGGTTACAGTAAATGTGCAAACACTTTACTGTGCCAGCTTTGTTCAAATGGTATTTGCCATTTCGTTTCAAACTCCTGTAATGTTTGTACCATGTTGTTAAATACAATAGTCTGCGGGCCTATTGCTTTTATATTTACTAACGTTTCAAAGTCTTCTTTGTTAGTAACAATAACCTTGTCTTCTAACTTATAGGCCATATTGAATCTATCAAACAGATCTACTTTGTATTCCTGCTCAATTTCCTTCATTATTCTTACAGATGAATCTATAGAGCAACCGGTAACCCCTGCAGAAGCTTCATCAACAAAAAACACAATAAAGAAATTGTATAATATTTCTGCCTTCGCATTTAGTTGATGGCCATGTGCTTTCCATTGTACAGTAAAATCATTTAATCTTTCCTGTATTGCCTGCACCTCGTCATTTGTAAATGCGCGGTTACTTTGGTATATCCAAATTCTGGATTGTGGAGAAAAACTCATAAATCAAAAATACAAAAATAATTAACTTGATGATGTTAAATGCTTAACGCCATGAAAAAGTTTACATTAAACTTGAAAATATGCCTCACATTAGCAATGTGCCTTCTTTTCATGGGGTTTTCTAAGCTTGAATTACTTGATGAACAAACTGATTATATCCAGCAATTGCTTGTGAGCCACTATAATGAGGAGCTCGAAACATCACAAATAAAGCATTACGAACTTAATGTTACTAAC
>NZ_JBFTIZ010000338.1:0-11515 GCF_056395165.1 Pedobacter sp. 10L46_2 | reverse complement strand
TTATAATACTGGTAATTTAAAATATATTTTATACTTATAATGCATCAAAATCCTTTGTTGATCATTTTGGGGCCAACTGCATCTGGTAAAACCAAGCTCGCTGTGAAATTGGCCGAAGCGCTAAATGGCGAGATAATCAGTGCAGATAGCAGGCAAATCTTTAGGGGTATGGATATTGGTACTGGCAAAGATCTTAGTGAGTATGCGGTGAATGGAAAAATTATTCCATATCATTTGATCGATATTAAACAAGCAGGAGAAAGATATAACGTAAACGAATTTAAAGAGGACTTCTTTGCTATTTTTCAGAAATTAACTGACCAAAATGTACTTCCTATACTTTGTGGTGGTACAGGGATGTATGTTCACAGTATTCTTCAAAATCATGAATACACCGCTATACCAGTAAATAGTGAACTGAGGGACACCTTAAAAGAACTGAACAATGAGTTATTAAGGAACAAGTTGTCTGCTTATCCATCCGAATTTACAAAACAGGCAGATCAATCATCCCATAAAAGAATGATCAGGGCAATTGAGATTGCAGAATACCTGATACATAACGATTTGCAATCAATTGAAAGACCTGGAATTGATCCACTGGTGATTGGTTTGACATCGGATGTTGAGTTGCGGAGACAGAAAGTGATCAATCGTCTTGAGCTTAGGTTTAATGAAGGTATGATAGATGAAGTGAAAGGGTTAATTGCTGAAGGAGTTACTAAAGAAGATCTTGTTTTTTATGGCCTGGAGTATAAATTTATTGCAGCTTATCTTTTCGATGAGCTTAGCTATTCGGAATTAAAAGAAAGACTTGCTATAGCGATTTGCCAATTTGCAAAACGCCAAATGACCTTTTTTAGGAAGATGGAGAAGGATGGTGTTAAAATAAACTGGTTTAATACAGAGTTAAATCCGGATGAGTTACTTGATGGTGTTCTAAGTATTTATAAATTGAAATATAAGGATCGTAGTTAAGCTATGTGATATAATTGTTAGTGTTATTTAAAAGTTGTTATTCGTATAATAATATATTTCTTTTCAATGTATGGCATGCAATTTGTAAATGATCAGGTGTATAGCAAAAAAACTATGCATTAAATTTAAATAAACGATCAAATGAAAAATTCTACAAAATTCTTTGCGACTGCAGTAGCTGCAGTGGCGTTATTTTTTACCACTAATGCCAGTGCTCAAAAACTAGGTATTGGAGTGAACCTGGGTGTTCCAACGAACGATGGTTATAGTTTTGCTTTAGGGGCTGATGCCAGACTTCAGTTTGACGTATCGAAACAAATATCTATTCCTGTAACTACAGGTTATACTCATTTTCTTGGAAAAGAAGTGGCAGGAGTTGATGTGCCTGATTTTGGTTATATTCCACTAAAAGCTGGTGTGAAAATATTCTTTGATGAAACAGGTTCAGGTCTTTACGGTTTAGGTGAACTGGGAGCTGCTTTCGGAGTTACCAATGGTTCAGGAACTTCGTTTCTTTATTCACCTGCATTAGGTTATTCATGGAGCAATGGTTTGGATTTGGGAGTGAAATATGAAGGACTTTCAAAAGGAGGAGGAAATTTAGGACAAGTAGCTTTACGTGTAGCTTACGGGTTCAAGTTATAATGCTGAAATTGAATATTTATTTAAAGCCTCTGAATTTTTCAGGGGCTTTTTTAGTTATTTAAATATAAAATAGGTATTTTAACCAAAAAACAATGCAATGGAGCTATTTTAGGCCTGTACAAGCATGATTTTGCTATTTTAGAGCTACAATAGATTCATAGATTCATAAAAATATAGATAAAGTATGAAAAAATATCTTGCGGCCGGAGTGCTTTTAATGGCTCTGTCTTGTACAAATACAGATAAAACAAATACGCAAGCCTCAACAGATAATATATCTGAAAGTAAGGTAGCTACTACTGCTGTTGTTGAATTAACCGATAGTAAAGTTCAAAATATTTATGATGGTTATATCTATTTAAAAGATGCTTTAGTAGAATCAAAGTTTGAAGATGCCCAAAAAGCTGCAACACAATTAAAGACCAGCCTTACTAATTTTCCAGGTTGTGAGAATACGGCTATAATTGCAGAAAAAATAGCTTCGGCCAAAGACATAGCCTCGCAAAGAAAAGAATTTACTTATTTGAGCTCAGATGTAATTGCGATGTTTAAACACGCAGATTTGAAAAAAGGCTCTATTTATGTTCAACATTGCCCTATGGCCAATAAAGGAGAGGGCGGGGATTGGCTGGCTTCCGAAAAACAGATTCAGAACCCTTATTATGGAGATGAAATGATGGATTGCGGCGCAGTTTTGGAAGAGATCAAACCCAGTAAGTAGTTGTTAATCTTACTTGATTTTGACCCACATTTAATAATTATTTAACAGCTTTGTTATAGTTGATTTAATGCTAATAGAAAAGGATTAGTTAGTTTTGTTTATTATAAATTTAAGATATATATATGTCAGATATTGCAGAAATTAAGATTGATGGGAAGATATACGAATTCCCAGTTATAACAGGTTCCGAAGGAGAGAAGGCCATAGATATTTCCAAACTTAGAGACTTAACAGGTCATATTACTTTAGATTTTGGCTATAAAAACACTGGGTCAACAAAAAGTGCCATCACTTTTCTTGATGGTGAAAAGGGAGTTCTAAAATATCGTGGTTATCCAATTGAAGAATTAGCGGAAAAGTCAACATTTCTTGAGGTAGCATATTTACTTATATATGGAGATTTACCTAAACAAAACGAACTGAACGATTTTCAGGCTCAAATTAGCAGACATACGCTAATTCATGAAGATATGAAGAAGTTCCTCGATGGATACCCTTCAAAATCTCATCCAATGGCGCAATTATCTTCATTGGTTTGTTCATTATCAACATTTTATCCTGAATCGTTAAATGCAAATTCATCAGCAGAAACGATGGATTTAACAATGATTAAGTTGTTGGCTAAATTTCCTACAATTGTATCTTTCATTTATAAAAAATCATTAGGTCACCCACTTATTTATCCTAAAAATAAGTTCGATTACGTTAGTAATTTCTTAAACATGATCTTTGGGCAACGCACCGAAGAAATAGAAATAGACCCTGTAGTAGTCAGTGCAATGAACACATTGCTTATTCTTCATGCTGATCATGAGCAAAATTGTTCTGCATCAACTGTAAGAATGGTAGGTTCTTCTGATTGTAATTTATATGCTTCGGTATCTGCAGGTATTGATGCCCTATGGGGGCCATTACATGGTGGAGCTAACCAAGCTGTAATTGAGATGCTGGAGCGTATTAAAGAAGATGGTGGAGATACCGAAAAATGGATCAACAAAGCAAAAGATAAGAATGATCCTTTCCGTATGATGGGTTTTGGACATAGGGTTTACAAAAACTTTGATCCAAGAGCTAAAATCATTAAAAAGGCATGTGACGATATTTTAGAGAAATTAGGTATTGATGATCCTGTTTTAGAAATTGCTAAGAAACTAGAAGAAGCAGCATTAAGTGATCCGTACTTCGTTGAGCGTAAGCTTTATCCTAATGTTGATTTCTATTCAGGTATAATTTACAGAGCACTTGGTTTCCCAACGGATATGTTTACAGTTCTTTTTGCTTTGGGCCGTTTACCAGGATGGATTGCTCAGTGGAAAGAAATGCACGAAAATAAAGAGCCTATTGGCCGTCCACGTCAAATATATGTAGGTCATACAAATAGAGAATTTGTTGCTATAGAAAAAAGAAAATAGATTAAACATATATCTTAAATAAAAAAGCCTTAGCTGTTCAGCTAAGGCTTTTTTATTTATACAAAGTAATATATGAATCGCTCAATTACCCATTCAGAAATGAAAGCTGCCATCATATACAAGAAGCAGAGTGTTATCATTTTCTTAATGGTCACCTTTCTGGAACGCTGGTAGAATACAGTTAAAGCTTTATAGAGATACCAGATAATCCCAATAATTACTGCCCACTTGATGAGATCACTTATTGAGGATCCCGTACCGAATAAATCCCTCCTCAAAGGAACTGTAACTATTTGGGTAATAAAAAAAGCAGTTGTTCCGTGTATAGTAAATATAAGGTGATCTAGATAATAGATGTGGTTTCTTCTGAAATTCCACATAATAAATAAAGCTAGTAAAGGCATCAATAGGAAGTATTGTTTTGGCCTGTAATGTTCAAGTTCTTCTTTTACGGACCAATTACCTGATGCCGATTTTTGGTTTATAGCAATTTCACGTTTCTTAAAAATTCTATCGATCCATGAATCACGATCTGCTTCATTTAGCTTTGCACATATGTTGCCGATTTTCCAATAAAAGAATCATCCTCAAAATCTCCATCCTCCAGGGTTTTTTTTAGTGCTTCTGTTTTTGATTTTGCTGAATCCTTACTTGCAGAAGAATGAAACTCTACTGCTTCGGCTTTGTGTTCCAATTTATTTGGAACTACAATGAAATAAACAATAGAAACAAAGATATACATACTAACCGGATTGATATATCTGGCCCTTTTACCAGCTAAATAATCCAGTGTAACTTCTCCCGGTTTTGTAAGTAAGGGTGATAAAGTTTGAAAAAACTTATTGTCGAAGTGGAAATAATGAGCTATACTGTGACTTATGAACTGCCAGAAATTTTCTTTAAGCTCCAGGTTAGCCTGTCCACAATTACTGCAATAATGTTTTTCTACATTCTGCCCGCAATTCAGGCAATTATGTTCTTTTCTATATTTACCAGTCGACATAAATCTATTAAAAACGGTTACTAAAAAATCCTAAAACAATTGACTTAGTGGCTCATTGCTTTTATAGCTGATTCCTCTGCACGGTTATGTTTATACTTGAAAATAAAAGGAAAAATAACAGCAAGTACTAAGGCATATGATGCAAAAGTAATCCAGATTCCCTGCCAATCCTTACTATGGTCGGCATAAGTAAAAAACTTATCAATAATTAACCCGCTTGTGAAACTTCCAAAAAGTGCTCCAAAACCGTTTACCATCATCATGAATAAACCCTGTGCGCTGCCTCTTATTGAGGCATCAATTTGAGTTTCCATAAATAAGGAACCCGAGATATTGAAAAAGTCGAAAGCCATACCGTAAACAATACAAGATAGGATGATCATCCATAAACCTCCTGCCGGATCAGCAAAAGCGAAAAGACCAAATCTTAGCACCCATGCAAGCATACTTAGCAACATCACATACTTAATTCCAAATTTCCTTAAGAAGAAAGGTATTGCAAGAATAAATAGTGTTTCAGATATCTGGGAAATGGACATTATAATTGCAGGGTATTTAACAGCAAGTAGGTTTTCGTACTCCGGGATATTTTTAAAGTCGTGCAAATAGGTATCGCCGTAGGCATTTGTAAGCTGTAGAGCTGCCCCTAAAAACATAGAGAAAAAGAAAAATACCGCAAATTTCTTTTGCTTAAATAATGTAAATGCCCTTAAACCCAGCGCATCAACAAATGACTTCGAATCAATTCTGTTCGCAAGGGGAGGGCATTTAGGTAATGTAAAGGCATAAATACCTAAAGCCAGTGAAACAGCCGAAGCAATATAAAATTGATTAGAGGATGCCTCGTTTCCTGAAAGACTTACAACCCATAAAGCGGCAATAAATCCAATAGTTCCCCAAATCCTGATAGGTGGATAATCTTTTACAACATCTTTCTGAGCACTTTTTAATGCTGAATAAGCTACTGTAATAGACAAAGATAGCGTTGGCATGTAAAAGAACATGTTTACTAATATAACCCAGAAAAAGGTAGTGGGATTGTCTACAAGAGGCAAAGAGAAAAGGCTAACTGCTCCAAGGATGTGTAAAATTCCGTATAGTTTCTCTGCATTAATAAAACGATCGGAAATGATACCCATAAGAGCGGGCATAAAAATAGCCGAAATACCCATGGTAGAGAAGATTGCTCCAAACTCTGAGCCAGACCATCTTTTATTTTGAAACCAATAAACTCCGATAGTAATGAGCCAGGAACCCCATATAAAGAATTGTAAAAAATTCATTAGAGTTAAGCGAAACTTAACATTCATAAATAATAGTTTAGTTGGTTTTTTAAAGTAATGGCTGAATATAGAACTATTTTAAAATTGTTAAGCTGAATTTCTTTTATTTATTTCATCACGAATTCTGGCAGCCTTCTCATAAGCTTCTTCAGTAATCGCATCCTGAAGTTTTTGCTGGAGTTCTTCCATACTCAAAGCTTTGTAGTTAGTGCCTGGAATTGAAGTGCTGATATCTTCTGAGCCCTGTTCTTTTGGAATGCTATCTATATTTTCAAGAAATAGGAAATCATTTCCCTCAATTACAATTCCTGCTGAAGATAAAATGAATTCATAGGTATAGATAGCGGCATTAAAACGAACAGCCAAAGCTATCGCGTCTGAAGTCCGGGCATCTATTTCATGAGTGGTTTCACCATCGGTACAGATCAATTTTGCAAAAAAGACACCTTCTACCAAGTTATAAATCAAAACTTCCTGTATTTCAATGTTATAAGTTTGGGCAAATGTTTTGAACAGGTCATGAGTTAATGGCCTGCTTGGCGTCATTTTTTCAATTTCTATGGCAATAGCCTGTGCCTCAAAGGCGCCAATAATTATAGGCAAACGTCTTCTTCCGTTTACTTCGCCAAGAACCAGGGCATATGCTCCTGATTGGGTTTGGCTATAGGATAAACCAACAATATCGAGTTTTACTTTTTTCATATTAAATAATATCCGGCAAATGCAGATTGCCCTTGCCGGATATTTAATTAACCTTTATGTGCTTTTAATGCTTCTATTAATTTTGGGACAACTTCAAATGCGTCGCCAACAATTCCGTAGTCGGCTACTTTAAAGAAAGGTGCCTCAGGGTCTTTGTTAATTACAACAATAACTTTAGATGAACTAACACCGGCCAAATGCTGTATTGCACCTGAAATACCTATTGCAATATATAAGTTCGGACTGATGGCGATACCTGTCTGACCAACGTGTTCAGAGTGAGGTCTCCAGTCAGCATCAGAAACCGGTTTAGAACAAGCAGTTGCTGCACCAAGAAGATCAGCTAGTTCTTCAATCATACCCCAGTTTTCAGGACCTTTTAACCCTCTTCCCGCCGATACAACAAGTTCTGCATCAGGTAAGGAAACCTTATTGGTTGCTCTTACTATTTCTTTAACGATAGCAGTAAGATCAGTTGCTTTAACTTCCGGATTAAATGCCTCAACGGCTGCATCAACTGCTGATTCTTTAACGCCAAACGCATTTGGATTTAAAGAGCCAGGCCTTTTCCTGAGAAAGAGTTTGACAACACAACTACGTCTGCATTTTCTTTTTTTGCTGCTTCAGCAATAATTGAGGCATATGCCTGATTTACGAAATTCTTGAGCTGATCATTAGAAACATTTAAAACTTTAGAAGCTCCGTATTTACCTAATGCTTTAAGTTCACTTTCATCAACATTACCAATAGATATAGCGGTTAAACCGCCACCTTGTTTATCTGCAATGGCTTTTGCATAAGATACTGCCTCGAAAACAGATTTCTTAAATTTGCCATCTACTTGTTCTACATATACTAAAACTGACATACGATCTTTATTAAATAATTTTTAAACTCTGAAATAGAACTTCAGTTAGATAACTTTAGCCTCCTGATGTAATAAGTCGATTAATTTAGCGGTCTCTTCAGCAGGAACCAGCTTAACTGCACCACGTGGAGGAGGGGTTTCAAATTGCTGCACTTTAGCAACCTGCTCAATTTCTTTAGCTTCAACAACTACAAGAGGTTTAGTTCTAGCAGACATAATTCCTCTCATGTTAGGTATTTTAGGTTCTGCAGTTCCTTCTGCACAACTTGCAATAAACCTGCCAGTTACAGAAACAACTTCTTTACCACCTTCAATTTCGCGGTCAATTGTTGCAGTTGTTCCATCGTAATCTAATTTTTTAATGATAGAGATAGACGGGATGTCAAGGAATTCGCCAATCATTGCAGCAACCTGAGACCCATTATAGTCTATAGATTCGCGACCGCAAAGGATCATATCAAATTCAGTAGTTTTAGCGTATTCTGCTATCTGATAAGCTGTAAAATAAGCGTCTCTCGGAGTAGCGTTAATTCTGACTGCGTCATCAGCGCCAATAGCAAGTGCTTTTCTTATGGTCGGTTCTGTCTGGCTTTCTCCAACATTTATTACGGTTACCGTTCCTTTACCACCCTCACAAAGTTCAATAGCTCTTGATAAGGCAATCTCATCATAAGGGTTAACAATAAATTGTACACCTGCGGTATTGAATTGTGTATTATCGTTAGTAAAAGTTATTTTTGTTGTTGTGTCGGGCACATTACTGATACAAACTAATATTTTCATATGTATAAATTTGTTTTAAAGGTAATGAAGCTGTTTTAGCTTAAATTGTCTTTTTGCAAATCTAATTAAAAAAGCAGGGATTAAAAATGCAAAGTACCCGATTAACCAAACTATTAAACTTTTTAGAGAGCGAACCTAATGATCCTTTCGTTTTGTATGCCCTTGCAACAGAATATAATTCAGCAAATGACTTTGAAAAAGCATTTGAATACTATCTGAAACTAGTTGCTGAGCATCCTGATTATGTTGGGACTTATTATCATCTTGGAAAGTTGTATGAAAAAACGGGGAAAACTGAAGAGGGAATAAAAATATATCAAAAAGGTATGCTTGCAGCCAAAAATAAAAGGGATATGCATGCTTTTTCTGAGTTACAAGGCGCGTATAATTCTGCAGCAGGTTTAGATTATGAAGATGATTAATTACTAACAGATTGAGCAGTAAGAAGCAACTTTTGTTTATCAGAAATGTGATGCTGTTCACGTTTACTGCTTTTGGGGGTGCGCAAGCGCATCTGGCTTTATTGCTTAAGTATTTTGTAAAGGATGCCAAATACATCACAGAAGAAGAATTGCTGGAGCTGAATGCCTTGGCGCAGGTATTGCCAGGACCCGCATCAACTCAAACGCTTGTTGGCATTGCATATAAAGTAGGAGGGTTAAAACTTTCTTTAATAACATTTTTAATCTGGATTTTTCCCTCTGCTGCTGTTATGACTTTTGCAGCCATTAGCTATGCAAAGGTTGATCACAAAGAAAAGTTTGTAGAGATATTGGAATATATACAACCGATAGCTTTGGGTATTGTTGCTTTTGGGGCATATAATCTTTCAAGAAGGGTGCTGGTTTCGCAGTTGTCTGTATTTCTGGCTATTTCAGCTATAATTTCTACCCTTGTATTGAGGAATGCCTATGTATTTCCTATTGCAATTTTAATAGGAGGTATGATTTCATCTGCTTTAGATGCTCCAAAAGAGGAAAGTGAGATTCGAGTAAAGCTATTCTCAAATATAAATCCCAAAAAACTGATCTATTTTGTAGGGGTATTATTATTTCTGGCCTTATTAGGGGCCATTATTAACCGTACTTCGCCTTTTAGCTTGCCTATCAGGTTGTTCGAGAACTTTTACCGCAATGGTATCTTTATTTTTGGTGGTGGACAAGTGCTGGTCCCACTTATGTTTACTGAATTTGTGCAAATGAAGCATTACCTTCATTCTTCAGGGTTTCTATCTGGCTTTGCATTGCAACAAGCCTTACCGGGTCCTACATTCTCATTTACAAGCTATGTTGGCGCACTAAGTATGAGAAACTTTGGTTATGGAGTAACTGGCCAGATAACGGGAGGGATAGTAGCCGTTTTAGGTATCAATTTGCCTGGATTGATTTTGGTGTTATTTATTGTTCCCTTTTGGGAAGATCTTAAAAAGATAGCACGTATTAAATATTCGTTATCCGGGATAAATGCTGTAAGCGTGGGTTTTATTATTGCTGCATTTATTCTCCTTGTAAAGCCAATTGGTATGGACTTTACAGCAATAACGGTTTTAATAGTAACATTTCTTATTCTGAATTTCACTAAAATAAGCCCGCCTTTTATTGTTTTGGGTGGTATATTGTTAGGCTACTTTTTATAGCTCCATTGGCTGATTAGAACGGAGCATCTTCATCATGCATGTCATCCATGCGCGATGGTTTAATGATTACATTTCCGGTGGGTCTGTCAAAATCTTGCGAAGGATGCATACCTGCACCAGGACTGTCCATAGAGAATGAAGTAGGTGCAGAGAAGCTTTCTTCCAAATCCGCAAATTTCACATACTTACCAATAAAGCGTAGCGGTACAATTCCGGTTTCACCGTTACGGTGTTTTGCAATAATTACCTCACCAATACCAGCTTGGGAGCGTCCCTGCTCATCTTCGGTAATACCATAATATTCTGGTCTGTATAAGAATAGTACCATATCCGCATCCTGCTCGATAGATCCAGATTCACGTAAATCCGATAGCATTGGTCGTTTTCCGTTAACACCAGGTCTGCTCTCTACGGCACGACTTAACTGCGATAGTGCAAGTACAGGTACATTTAGTTCTTTGGCAACAGATTTAAGCGCTCTTGATATACTACCAATTTCCTGCTCCCTGTTACCACCGCCGCTTTGTCCTTCTCCCTTACCATGCATCAACTGCAAATAATCGATGATGATTAATTGCAGGTCATATTGAGATTTAAGCCTTCTGCATTTTGCTCTGAATTCAAAGATGTTAAGGGCAGGGGTATCGTCTATTAATAGTGGAGCCTCTGTTAAGGTTCCTATTTTACTATGTAGCTGTTGCCATTCCCATTCTGCCAGATTTCCTTTTCTGATTTTTTCCTGCTCAATCTCGGTTTCTCCTGAAATCAAACGATTTACCAATTGAACAGACGACATCTCTAATGAGAACACTACAACGGGTCTTTTAAATTCTACAGCTGCATTACGTGCACAGGTTAGAACGAATGCTGTTTTACCCATCGCCGGACGAGCTGCAATGATTACTAAATCTGAAGGTTGCCATCCACCTGTAATACGATCAAGATCAGTAAAGCCGGATGGAACACCTGTTAACCCATCGCTTTTACCACGAAGCGCTTCTAAGGTGGCTAAAGATTGTTTTACAATCTCATCCATCTTTTGTGTATCTCTTCTTAAATTGTTCTGAGCAATATCAAATAAGTTCTTTTCTGCATGATCCAGCAAATCGAATATATCTGTGGTGTCCTCGTACGCATTCTGAATAATCTCTGAAGAGATCCTGATCAATTCCCGCTGAATATATTTTTGGGAAATGATACGGGCATGGAATTCTATGTTCGCTGCTGAAGCTACTCTATTTGTCAGGTTAGTGATATAATAAGCGCCCCCAATCATTTCTAATTGTCCGAGCGTTCTCAATTCAGAGGTAACGGTTAAAATATCTACTGGTTTGGATTTCTGAAAAAGCCCCTGAATTGCTTCAAAGATTTTTTTATGCCCTTCATGATAAAATACTTCGGGTTTTAGAATGTCAATTACGGGAGATAGGGCATCTTTTTCGAGCATTAATGCACCAAGGACAGCTTCATCAAGGTCAATTGCC
>NZ_JBFTIZ010000337.1:0-12181 GCF_056395165.1 Pedobacter sp. 10L46_2 | reverse complement strand
CAGTAAGTGTTCTCCATAGTTAGAAAAATAGGAGTGCCTCGTCTCAATGATATTAGCTAAAACATAAGCAAAAATTCCAGGGACCGCGTATCCCTAATACTTGCTTACACGTTTAAGCAAAAAGATCAAAAAAATTCCGAAGCGATCTCGGTTCAAAAAATGATTTATAATTGGTGTATATCAAACTTAAGCTTAAACGTTTAAACAAACAAGCAGTTTTTTGTATTTCCTACAACAATTCCATTAAAAAGCTTTGGATAGATTTTCAGAAATGGCATTTAAGCAGGTGAGAATGCACTTTTTGATCAATTCAAATTTTGCTTCGTGATAAATTCTTTACAATAGCTACCTGAAAAGCACTAATCAATTTGGTTTTCAAGATAGTGATACTAAAAGTCTGAAATTAATTAAACAAATGTTTCAATTAATATTTTTATGTTAATCGATTAAGCATACCTTTACGCAATGAAGAAGAAGGTATCCATCAAAGATATTGCACAAACTGTGGGTGTTTCTACCGCGCTGGTTTCTTACGTGCTAAATAATAAAGAAAAAGAAGCACGTGTTGGAAAAGAAATAGCCCAGGTAATAAGAGATACAGCTGTGGAGATGGGGTATCAGCCTAACCAGATCGCCAAAAGCCTGAAAACAGGAAAATCGCATACTTTTGGATTAATTGTCGCAGACATATCCAATCCGTTCTTTGCTAATCTTGCAAGGAATGTTGAAGACGAGGCGAAGAAATTTAATTATACCGTGATTTTTGCAAGTGCGGATGAAAATGCAGAGAAATCTCAAAACCTGATTAATATTTTAACAGAAAGGCAGGTTGATGGTTTTATCATTGCACCGGCTGAAAATTCACAAGACCAGATTGAGGCACTTCTAAAGAACAATATTCCACTGGTACTTATCGACAGGTATTTTAAAGGCCTGGACACCAATTATGTGGTGACTAACAATTATGAGGCCTCTTATCATGCTGTTAGCCATTTAATTGCAGCGGGAAAAACAAATATCGGCATGGTCGCTTATAAAACAGATTTAGTTCATATGCTGGATAGAAAGCGGGGTTACCTTGATGCAATTAAGGATAATAAGCTGTTAAAAGCTAAAACTCCGTTGATCAAAACAGTTGATTTTAATGCTAACCAGGAAGAGATAGCAGTGGGTATTCGTGAACTGTTTGCTCAGAATCCTGCAATGGATGCGCTATTTTTTGCAACAAATACCCTTACTTTAAAAGGATTGAAATCGTTAAATAAAATGCAGTATAGGGTTCCTGACGATGTAGCTATTGTATGTTTTGATGAGAGTGAAGCTTTTGATTTCTTTTATTCTCCCTTAACCTATATAGAGCAGCCATTACTTGAAATGGGTAAAAAGGCTGTTCAGATCTTAATTAAAAACATAGCTGATAAGAAAAGTCTCAATACTCAGATAAGCATCCCATCTAAATTAATTGTTAGACAATCAAGCGCTACGGTTAAAAAGGATTAATTTAATTCCCTGTGTACATGCTAGAACGAGAATGTTACATCAAACCCTAAAAAAAAAATAAAAAAATATTTGTTCGTTTAAACGTTTAAGCTTAAGTTTGATTACACAATCAAATTATAAACCATTTAAAACCGAAGTGCTCAGCATTTTTTTTTATCCTTTTTAGCTTAAACGTGTAAGCAAATTCAAATTTCAGTTATTTGGAGTACACAATTTCAAGAGAAAAGCGTATTAAGTAGCCGAGGTACATCGCAATTTAAAATTATGAGAAAGCTTTTATTACTAATCATCGCAACCATTTTTGTTCTACCGGCAGTTGCGCAAAAACCCCAGAAATTTGATGGCCTTGATATGAATCTTGGTAATCTGTCTCGATTATCTGATGCAAAAACCAGGTCTATTAGTCCGGAGAATTTCACCGGCGAAAAAGGCAAAGGCGGAATGGCTGACCCCGTAAAAAGTAAAGGGCAACGTAATGTAGCCAATGCAGCAAACGAAGCCCGTGATTTGGGAATTGGCTGGAAAGTGAATCCTTTTATAATTGTTAAAAGCGGAGAAACCGTAACTATCGCAGAAATGGAAGGTCCGGGTGCTATACAGCAGATCTGGATGACACCCACAGGAAACTGGCAGTTCTCTATTTTGCGCTTTTACTGGGACGATGAGAAAGAACCTTCTATTGAAGCTCCTGTAGGTGCATTCTTTGGAATGGGATGGGGAGAATATGCTCCATTAAACTCCCTGCCTGTAAGTGTTAACCCGGGAAGTGCTTTTAACTGCTACTGGAAAATGCCTTTCAGAAAGAAATGCAAAATCACTCTTGAAAACATTAATCCAAAAGATGATATGAGGTTATATTATCAGGTAAATTACACACTTACTCCAGTTGCGGATGATGAAGCTTATTTTCATGCACAATATAGAAGATCGAACCCTAACACCACATCTGTTCATACTATAATTGATGGCGTAAAAGGCAAAGGGCAGTTTGTTGGCCTGTATATGGGACTTGGTGTAAACAATAATGGATGGTGGGGAGAAGGTGAAATTAAGTTCTTTTTAGATGGTGATAAAGAATATCCTACTATAGCCGGAACAGGAACGGAGGATTATTTCTGCGGATCTTATAATTTCGACAGAGGCGGTAAATATACAGAATACAGTACTCCATATGCCGGTTTACATCAGGTAATCAGGCCAGACGGAACCTATAAGGCGCAGCAGAGATTTGGAATGTACAGATGGCACATCATGGATCCAATACGATTTGATAAAGATCTTAAGGTGACCATTCAGGATCTGGGATGGAGAGATGGTGGCAGGTATCTGGCACAGAAATCAGATATCATGACTGTTGCTTATTGGTACCAGACGGAACCTCATGGTAATTTCCCTAAATTCCCTTCGAGAGATGAACTCGAAGTAAATTAATCCTGACACTTTAAAACTCAGAACATGAAATTGCTGAAAATTCCATCACTATTGCTGGCAGGAATGATGATCATATCTTGTCAGTCGACCACAAAAAAACAAAATGATATGAAGGTTTTTGAAAAGGGCACGTTTGGCTACGATTTAAACTTTTTGAATGAAAATGACAGTATAGTTGTTTTAAAGAATGATGACGGAAGCGCTCAGCTTGCTTTATCGCCAAAATATCAGGCAAAGGTATTTACTTCAACTGCCGAAGGGCTTGATGGCAAAAGTTTTGGCTGGGTTAACTATAAAGCCTTTCCTTAAGATAAAGCTGGAAAGAGATGTAGAGATTCTGGAAAAGAATAACATCGAGAAAGTATTAAATATTAGTTTGGCTGGTAAAGTGAGCTCTGTTGCCTTTAAAACACAAAATACCATCACTAATAGCGGCACCAATGAATGGACAGAGAAAACAGGGGCTCCTTGTATCTGGAGTTTAGACATGTTTAGTCCATCACCTAAAACTGTAATTGTTATTCCATATATTGAAAGTGCCACCGGTAAAGTAGCTACTACAGATTATTTTGGAGAGATTGCTAAAAACCGTATCACTTACAAGAATGGAATTCTGTTGTTCAAAGCCGATGGTAAATCACGTGGCAAACTCGGCATTCCTCCTGGTAGGGTTAAAAATGTTGCCGGTAGTTATGCAGCGGACCAGAATGTGYTTACCATCACGATGTTTGACATAAACAACAAGGCAAAATACTTAAACCAGGAATGGACACCAGACAAAGATCCATTTACTGGCGATGCCATGAATGCCTATAATGATGGACCTTTAGCAGATGGCTCGCAAATTGGACCTTTTTACGAATTAGAAAGTGTATCGCCGCCTACATTCTTGAAACCAGGAGAAAAACACACGCACATGCATAGTGTATTTCACTTTACAGGGGACAGAACCGCTTTAAATGAAATTGCAGTAAAGGTTCTTGGTGTATCTCTGGACGAGATAGCGGGAGCGTTTAAAGATTAAAATCATGTATTCGGATAGCTGGTGGGCGCTTCAATATCTCACCAGCCTTTATCCGAAATTTAACCAAATAAAGATCAGAATATGAACAAATACCCTAAGGTAGGCATTCGGCCTATAATAGATGGCCGTTTGGGAGGCATTCGTGAATCCCTGGAGGATACCACAATGAATATGGCCAAAGTAGTAGCAGCATTATTTAAGCAAGAATTGAAGTATCCTGATGGCAGCCCTGTGGAATGTGTCATCGCAGATTCCTGTATTGGCGGAGTTAAAGAAGCAGCTGCATGTGCAGAAAAATTCAGAGATAATAATGTAGGAGTATCATTATCGGTTACGCCATGCTGGTGCTATGGTTCAGAAACTATGGACATGGATCCGCTATTGCCTAAGGCAATCTGGGGATTTAACGGCACAGAAAGGCCAGGCGCAGTATATTTGGCAGCAACATTGGCAGGCCATAATCAGAAGGGCTTGCCAGCATTTGGGATTTATGGAACTGATGTGCAGGACCTGGGAGACGCTGTGATTCCTGCCGATGTTAAAGAAAAACTACTTCGCTTTGCGAAAAGTGGTTTAGCTGTTGCAATTATGAAGGGCAAGTCATATCTGGCTATAGGTACAGTTTCTATGGGAATTGCAGGTTCAATTGTGGATGCTGATTTCTTTCAGGACTATTTGGGCATGCGCAATGAATATGTAGATTCCTCTGAAGTTTTAAGACGCATACAACAGAATATATTTGATCAGAAAGAATACGAGAAGGCTTTGCAATGGACCAAAAAATACTGCCTGGAAGGAGAAGATTTCAATCGGTCTGAGAAAGTGAAATCAAGAGAAGAGAAAGACAAAGATTGGGAATTCGTAATTAAGATGACGCTTATTATTCGCGATCTGATGATTGGGAATGATGCGCTTGTTAAAATTGGTTATGCTGAAGAAGCCCAGGGACATAATGCAATTGTTTCTGGCTTCCAGGGGCAACGCCAATGGACAGATTTCTTACCTAACGGGGATTTTCCTGAAGCCATACTGAATTCTTCATTCGATTGGAACGGAATAAGGGCACCTTATATGGTTGCAACGGAAAATGATGCACTAAATGGCGTTTCTATGCTATTTAATTATCTTCTGACCAATACCGCGCAAATATTTGCTGATGTACGTACTTATTGGAGTCCGGAGGCTGTAGAACGGGTATCTGGCTGGAAGCCTAATAACCTTGCAGAGGCTGGATTTATTCATTTGATAAACTCAGGCTCAGCAACTTTGGATGGCACAGGAAGACAAACAGTGAATGGCAAACCTGTGATGAAGCCGTTCTGGAGCATTGATGAACAAGAGGCTGAGGAATGTCTGAAAGCAACCACTTGGTATCCTGCAAATCTCGACTATTTTCGTGGGGGAGGCTATTCATCCAATTTTCTTACCAAGGGAGAGATGCCCGTAACCATGTGCCGACTAAATCTGGTTAAGGGCCTTGGCCCCGTACTTCAGATTGCCGAAGGCTGGACAGTGGATTTACCTGAAAACGTACATAAGGTATTGGATGAACGTACTGACCGTACCTGGCCAACAACCTGGTTTGTTCCGCGTTTAAACGGAAGCGGTGCTTTTAAAGACGTTTATTCAGTTATGTCGAACTGGGGCGCCAATCATGGAGCGATAAGTTATGGGCATATTGGAGCTGATCTGATCACCCTGGCCTCAATGCTCAGAATTCCGGTAAACATGCATAATGTTGCTTCAAGCGATATCTTTCGCCCTTCAGCATGGTCTTCATTTGGACAATCTGGCTTTATACAATTTTCATTGTACATCGGTTATCTGGCTATGGCTGTGCCAGCCGGGTTGTTTATGAAGCGATTCGGTTATCAAAAAGGAATCATTTTAGGGCTGGTTTTATTTGCCATTGGTGCCTTTCTTTTTTACCCGGCAGCTAAACTACAAGCATTTATACCATTTCTGCTTGCATTATTTGTACTGGCATGCGGACTGGCTTGTCTGGAAACTGCAGCCAATCCTTACTCAACTATTCTTGGGCCAAAGGAGTATGCCGCAAGACGGATCAATATTTCTCAATCTTTTAACGGTTTAGGTTGGATATTGGGCCCTTTAATGGGCGGCTTGTTCATCTTTGGAACCGAGCATACGCCTGGCGTAGATAAATTCGATTCCATGGTTAAGCCATACATGATGGTTGGTGGAATCGTTGTGGTTGTTGCATTGATTTTTATGCTCATCAAGCTTCCTGAAGTGAAAGAAGCCAGTGACACCGAAACAGCCGAAGATCCGCCGATGCGCAATTTACTGAAGCACCCGGCTTTTGTATTGGCTGTAATTGCGCAGTTTCTTTATGTGGCTGCCCAAACCGGTGTTAATTCGTTCTTTATTAACTATGTAACAGAGACCATACCTAATGTAACAGGACCAGTTCAGGATATAATGCAACACTTAGGTTGGTTTGGTGAAGTGTTTACACCAAAAAATCCTGAGCAGGCAGCATCTCTTATTCTTGCAATTGGCGGCATGGGCCTTTTTTGGATAGGCCGCTTATCTGGCTCATATATGATGAAATATTTATCGCCGCAGAAACTCCTTGGAATATATGCCTTGGTTAATACAGTATTGGTATTTATAGTATTATTAGAGATAGGATGGTTTTCTGTAGTAGCCCTATTTTTTACTTATTTCTTTATGTCGATCATGTTTCCGACAATCTTTGCCTTGGGTATATATGATTTAGGGCCGTTAACCAAAAAAGGAGCGTCATTTTTGGTAATGGCAGTTGCAGGTGGCGCGTTTTGTCCGCCGATAATGGGCCTTATAGGTGATCACTTTGGGATGTCTATTGCCTTTATCATACCAATGGTATGTTTCGCATTTATTGCCTGGTATGCTATAAAAGGAATAGGGAAAAAGATTGACGCTAAAAACATTTCATTGCAGCACCATTAAACAGAGTCAAATGACAAATCAAGATTATTGTATAGGAGTTGATTTTGGAACAGATTCTGTCAGATCCATTATTGTTAATGCACATAATGGTGACGAAGTTGCTTCGTCTTCGTTTATCTACCCAAGATGGAATGACGGACTTTATTGCAACGCCAGTCAGAATCAATTCAGGCAACACCCACTAGATTATATTGAGGGGATAGTACATACTATAAAAGAGTGTTTAAGGCAGGGTGGAACATTTGTAGCTACAAATATCAGAGCAATATCTATCGCTACCACAGGCTCGACTCCGATAGCCGTAAATGACAAAGGAATTCCACTGGCATTGCTACCTGAGTTTGAATCTGATGCTGATGCGATGTTTATTCTTTGGAAAGACCACACCGCAGTTAAAGAAGCTTCCGAAATTAATGCACACGCAAATAAACATAACCCTGATTACACTTTATATTCCGGAGGTATTTACTCCTCAGAATGGTTCTGGTCGAAGCTATTACATATCCTGCGAAAAAACGAGCTTGTCAGAAATGCTGCTTATACCTGGGTTGAACATTGTGACTGGATGCCATTTCTGCTAACCGGAGGTAAAAAAGCCACGGAAATAAAGCGAAGTGTATGCGCCGCCGGACATAAAGGTTTGTGGGCCGAAGAGCATGGTGGTTTTCCTCCTGATCACTTCTTCTCTACACTTGATCCACTATTAACCGGATATTCGGCTACTTTAGGTAAGGAGGTTTATACCTCAGATAAAGCAGCCGGTAGGTTAAATGGAGAATGGGCTGAACGATTGGGATTGAGTACAGATGTTTTAGTGGGTATTGGTGCAATCGATGCACATATGGGTGCCGTAGGTGGACAAATAGAACCTTATTACCTGAGCAAAGTAATTGGTACATCTACCTGTGATATGTTGGTTGCACCAAAAAAAGATATAAAAGAAACCGTAGTTAAAGGAATATGTGGACAGGTTGATGGCTCTATTATTCCCGGAATGATAGGCATGGAGGCTGGACAGTCGGCCTTTGGCGATGCATATGCTTGGTTTAGGAATCTTTTATCATGGCCTTTACAGCATTTAGTTTCCGGTTCAGCTGGAATTGATGCAGCAAATTCGAAAATAATTCCGGAGAATATTTCTCAGCAGCTATTGGCTGAGTTGGAGAAATATGCGGCGGCATTAGAATTTAATGATCAGAGTGAACTGTCTGTTGATTGGTTTAACGGCCGCAGAACACCTGATGCCAATCAATTACTGAAAGGTGCGATAACAGGTATAAACCTGGGGAGCAATGCGCCTTCCATATACCGATCAATTGTAGAAGCTACCTGTTTTGGCTCAAAAAGTATCTCCAACAGGTTTAAAGCTGAGGGCATTGCCATAAACGGTTTGATAGGTGTGGGCGGTATCGCAAAGAAATCACCATTTGTAATGCAGACGCTCGCAAATGTCATGAATATGCCTATCCGTGTCCACCAGTCTGAACAGACTTGTGCACTGGGAGCCGTAATGTTTGCCGCAACCGTTGCGGGTATCTATTCTAATGTGAATGAAGCAATGAACGCAATAGGGAAAGGATTTGATAAAACCTACCATCCTGATGACAGACTGGCACATTTGTATGACTTGAGGTACGAAAAATATGAAAGATTAGGAAAATATCTGGAAACAACTATTTAATTATAACCATCACTAATTATAGTACTGATGAAAAATAATGATAACAGACGTTCATTTATAAAGAAAATAACCATCGGCGGTATCGGACTCACTGCGATGCCATCGGTGATGATGGCCGAAGCCGGAAGCGATACGCCTGATAAGGTAAATGAAACTTTACAGGCGTCTTTAAAACAGGATGAAAAGAATATAAAAAGAGCTTATAATACCAGCTATAAAAACGAAAATCTCAGAAGAGTAGCATTTCCGATTGGTGGTTTGGGTTCTGGGATGTTCTGTTTAGAAGGTAGCGGAGCCATATCTCATATGTCTATTCGCAACAGACCTGAAATATTTCATGAGCCCAATATGTTTGCCGCAATTGCTGTAAAAGGCAAACAAACGGTAGCACGGGTATTGGAAGGGCCAATTGAAGAGTGGAAGATGTTTGGTCAGCGCGGTACGGGTAATGGGGCTAGCGGGAGTAACTACGGTTTGCCAAGATTCAACAGTGCTGTATTTACAGATCGGTTTCCATTTGCAACTATTGATCTTGAAGAAAAGGACATACCGTTAACAACACAGATTTTGGGATGGAGTCCATTTATTCCAACTGACGAAGACAACTCAAGCTTACCAGCAGGTGCATTAGAATATAAATTCACAAACAATACTTCAGAAACTATTGAAGCAGTCTTTTCTTATAATGCAAGAAATTTTGTGTTACAGGGCGGCCAAAAAGGAGCCATTAAAAAGTTATCAAATGGATTCATTCTGTCGCAGGAAGGAACAACTGAAAAACCACATTTAAAAACAGACTTTGCTATTTTCACCCATGAACCTGCAACTGTGGATTATTGTTGGTTCAGAGGTGGATGGTTTGACCCTTTAACCATGGTTTGGAATACAATTAAAGAGGGAAAAGTTAAGGCTCAGGAGCCTGATTCAGATGCACCTGGTGCTTCGTTATTTGTTCCGTTTAAATTAAACGCAGGAGAACAAAAAACCATCAGGCTTATGATGGCCTGGTATGTTCCGGATTCAGATCTTCATATTGGAGATGTGGTCGTTGATCCAAAAAAGGCTGAATCGGCGGATTGTTGTGTAACCCCCTATGCAATTGGTTTGGAAGAGAAGTCAACTTACAATGATCGAAATTACAAACCCTGGTATAGCAGTAAATTTAAAGGCATAGAAGAGGCTGCAGCTTATTGGAAAGATAATTATGAGGAACTGCAAAAGAAGTCAGCAATATTCCGTGATGCTTTTTACTCGAGTACTTTACCTCCGGCAGTTGTTGAAGCCGTTGCGGCAAACCTGACTATCCTTAAATCGCCAACAGTATTGAGACAATATGATGGTCGTTTGTGGAGCTGGGAAGGGTGCGGAGATGATGGTGGGTGCTGTCATGGTAGTTGTACACACGTATGGAATTACGCACAGGCAATTCCTCATCTTTTTCCATCCCTGGAAAGGAGTTTGAGAACTACAGAGTTCTGTGAAAATCAAAATTTTGAAGGGCATCAGCAATTTAGGGCAAATATGCCTATTAGTCCGGCTAAACATGATTTTCACCATATGGTTAAAAAAAATATATCCAATGGTAAAAACGAGCATGGATTATGCAATTAACACCTGGGATCCAAGAAGCAAGGGAATTGTCGAAGAGCCGCATCATAATACCTATGATATTGAGTTCTGGGGACCTGACGGGATGTGTACGAGTTTTTACCTGGGAGCCCTTAATGCAATTATTAAGATGGGACAGTTTCTTAAAAAAGATATATCAAAATATAAGACACTCTACACTGCCGGCAAAAAGTTCATGGAAAGTGAGTTATATAATGGAGAATATTTTAATCAGAAAATTCAGTGGACAGGGTTAAACGCGCCAAATCCAGTAAATGAAAAATCTTTTGCTACTCAATATACTGCTGAAGCATTAGAAATATTAAAGAAAGAGGGACCAAAATATCAGTATGGAACAGGTTGCTTATCTGATGGTATTCTTGGCGGATGGATTTCCAGAATGTGCGGACTTGAAGAACCGTTGGATGTTGAAAAGACCAAAAGTCATTTATTATCTGTTCACAAATACAATCTGAAGGCAGATTTAAGTGACCACGTAAACCCTCAGCGTCCATCATATGCTGCAGGGCATGAAGGCGGCCTTTTGTTATGTTCATGGCCGAAAGGAGGGATGTTGTCTCTGCCCTTTGTTTACAGCAATGAAGTGTGGACAGGAATTGAGTATCAGGTAGCATCCCATCTGATGCTTATGGGGCAAGTGAATGAAGGTCTGGATATTGTAAAGGCTTGTCGCGACCGATATGATGGCCGAGTGCGTAATCCTTTTAATGAATATGAATGTGGGCACTGGTATGCCAGGGCAATGTCTAGCTACGGAATGATACAAGGGCTTACCGGAGTACGCTATGATGCCGTAGACAAGACCTTACATGTAGATTCCAAAGTAGGAGATTTTACCAGCTTCCTATCGACAAATTCAGGTTTCGGTACAGTAAGTTTTAAAGATAATAAAGCATCACTTAACATTGCTTACGGTAAAATACCAGTTAAAAAAGTACTGATAGCAGGTAAAGAAACACGATTGTCGTAGTTGTAAAGTATATAAATTAAAATAGAAACGATGAAATTATATCTGATCGGCGGTTTCCTGGGTAGCGGTAAAACAACGGCTATTCGAAATGCATGCGCTCAATTAATGAAAGAGAATGTGAACGTTGGTGTAATTACTAACGACCAAGGGGTTCAGTTGGTAGATACCAGATTCATCCGTAATGCAAATATTCCAGTAATGGAAGTGACCGATGGTTGTTTTTGTTGTAATTATGATAAAGTAGACAGTTTGATTGAAATACTAAAAGAAACCAATCACGCTGAAATTGTATTTGCGGAATCAGTAGGATCCTGTACAGATATGATTGCCACAGTGGTAAAACCACTGCAAAAATTTCGCAAGGATATAGGAACCGTAATCTCTGTTTTTGTTGATGCAAATGTGTTACCGACGATGCTCCAGGCTGCACCGTTATTTGTGGATAGTGTGACTTATATTTATAAGAAACAAATTGAAGAGGCAGATATCCTTATTGTCAATAAGATTGATTCTCTGACTAACGATGAGTTAAACAAGATGGAACGTTTGGTAAATAGTAAGTTTCCTGAAAAAACAATTTTGTTTCAAAATTCGCTTGATATAGAAAGCATAGACCAGTGGTTAATTACACTGGAAAATTTTAAAGCAGCCACCAGAAACTCTTTGGAAATTGACTATGATATTTATGGTGCAGGAGAAGCAGAACTTGCCTGGCTTGATATTGAATTGGAATTGTTTGCTGATGAAAGTAATGTGTTTGAGGCAGGAGTTGCACTTGCAAAGGAAATTCATTGGGAAATAACCGAACAGAAATTGCCAATAGGCCATTTAAAATTCTTCGTTGACGATGGAGTGCAACAAAAGAAGATAAGCTTTACAGCGGGAAGTCAAAACGCAATAACTGAGGTTACAAAATCGTCTTCTTCAAAGGTAGATATACTGATCAATGCAAGAGTGCAAACTGGACCGGAACATCTTGAAGCTTTGGTGT
>NZ_JBFTIZ010000336.1:0-4494 GCF_056395165.1 Pedobacter sp. 10L46_2 | reverse complement strand
ATCTCCAACAGSACCATATTTGATGATGTTMAAGTCGGCAGCCCTTACAAAACTTGTAAAAGCCGCCAACACACATAAACTAACCAATAATTTCACTTTAATCAGTCTAATCATTATCTCTAATTAAATATAGCTATTAAGTATAATCTGCTAAAACCATCCCGGGTTTTGCGGGTATTTCGGGCCTGTAGTTGTAGCATCAATCTGATCCTGAGGAATAGGTCTAAGCACATGGAAATCCATAATATTTGCTCCTGCTTCCGGATTATAATTTTTAGTTTTCACCCTATCAATTAATTTACCGGTTCTTACAAGATCCCACCACCTAACATTCTCTCCACATAATTCCCTCGAACGCTCATCTAAAATAAAATCAAGTGAAGGAATTGAAGCAACATCCATTACAGAAGGATTTGGATTTGGGAACGCAGCCCGCCTTCTGATAATATTGATATGATTAACCGCTTCTGAAGCCGCTGCACCGCCCATAAATGCTGCTTCTGCTGCAATCAAATGGGTTTCGGCTAAGCGATATACAATAACAGGTCTAATCGAGGGATAGTTTAAATCTGCGCGTTTAGTGTCATTATATTTTTTCATATAAGGCGATAAAGTATTATCATACTTACGTGGAGGTATCAGTAAATATCTGGATGCTGCTATTTTAGCATCACTAACATCATACCCAGGCATAAATATCGCAGTATCGCCTAAGGCAAACTTAGGTTGCCCTACTACAGCATTTGCAGGTGCTCCTGGCGGAAGCGGATTTTCCCACTTGGGAATGGACGCGGCATTATTACACAGCCAAACGGTTTGAAAAGTTTTTGCATATCGGGTGTCATTTACGCGCTCTGCAAAAGCTTCATTTGTTAACCATGCTGTAGGAACACAACGAATATAGGGCCTTCCATAAAACACATCGCGTTTCATTCCCGGACGAAGCTCATATTGTGGTACCCACATATGGTTTAGTACGTTATCTGCCCCACCACTATTATTCGGCCCATTATATGCCAAATTTGAGGTATGCTGTACTGTCCACAATACTTCATTACTATTCTCATTTCCTTCTGCATAAACACTAGCAAAATCAGGGAGCAATGTGGCCCCACTTGTATTGATTACCTGCATTGCAGAGGTATAAGCATTTGTATAATCATCTGCTTTTTTAGCAGATGAGCCAGCTCTGGTTAAATATACTTTAGCCAATAAGTGCATAGCAGCAGCTTTATTAGCCTGTCCTGGCAAAGCCCCGCTTGACTTAGGACCGGCAAATAAAGTTGGCTCTGCAAGTACATCTTTAAGATCCTGAACAATAAAATCGTATACCTCAGCTAAAGGCTGACGGGATGCAGAAGTTGTAGGTGTACTTTGGAAATTTTTATTCAAAGTAACATCACCCCAAAATTGCACAAGGATAAAATAGTAATTTGCCCGTAAAAACTTAGCTTCTGCCACAATTCTATTTTTAAGATCATCTGCAACCCCAGTAACCTTAACTGCATTATCAATTACACCATTACAGGTATTAATATTAACATAACAGTCTTTCCAAATTGCGGAGACAGTTCCATTTTCAGTATTGTAATTACTATTGTATTTATTGATGTTGTTGTTTCCATCTTTACCTGTGTAAAACTCATCCGTACCAATCACCGTCATAGTGAATAGGTTTTGGTTCCCCCAGAAAGAGCGGGTACCTGCATAAGCCGCATCAAGTCCCTTCTGAAAACCCTGGGCCGTAGAGAAAAAATCTGGCGTTAGTGTTGAATGTGGCTCTTCTATTAAAGCTTTTTTACATCCGCCTGTAACTGCCAGGCAGAAACAAGCCAATATTATGTATATATTTTTCATTAGTATATAATTTATTGTAAAAATTATAAGGTCATGTTTAAACCAAACACAATTGAATAAGTTGCAGGTGTATCAACACCAACTGACCCCTTATTATTTCCTCCATTAAGAGCCTCCGGATCTATGCCTTTATAAACATTCCTGTACTTTGAAAAAAGAATAAAAGCATCATTGGCAGAAGCGTAAACCCTCAAAGTTTTACCTCCAATTTTAGCAGCAAGAGCTGTAGGCAGATTATATCCAAGCGTCATGCTTCTGATCTTAACAAACGTACCATCAAAGTACCCTAATACTCCTCTATTAGGTGTGTTTGTTGCGGCAGCATTAGGCTTGGGCCAGAAATTTTCATGGTTGGTTGGTGTCCAATAATTAACATCCAGGTTGTTATAATTTCCTTGAAAAGTATTGGCAAACCCACTATTATGAACACTGCTAATAATGGTACTTCCAAATCTTCCAAAAGCCACTACCGTAAAATCTAAGTTTTTATACGCAAATCTGTTTGTAATACCCCCAGACCAGTCGGGCTCACTAGACCCAATAAACGTCTTATCATCAGCATTGATTTTCCCATCACCGTTCACATCTGCAATTCTAATATTACCTATTACAGAACTCGAACCTTGTTTGACAGTTAATCCGTAAGCCAATGCTAATGCACTATCAGCCGGTGTATTTTGCCATATTCCAACTCTTTTATCATCATAAATTACACCAATTGGCTGCCCTACAAAACGTCCATTAGCTATATCATTAATTACGCCGTCTTGTAACTGGGTAATTTTCCCTCTATTAACAAAAACATTAAAATCTGTGCTCCAGCTAAATTTATCTTTACCATCACCGTTAAAATTCACAGTGCTCACCTGAAATTCAAAGCCTTTGTTCTCGGATTTCCCTACATTGGTTACTATCGCATTTGGTATTCCGGAAGTAAATGGAAGATCCTGAGGCAGCAACAATTTATCGGTATAAACTTTATAAGCCTCAATTGATCCTGTAATCCGATTGTTTAAAATACCAAAATCTAAACCGATGTTAGCAGTAGCGGTATTTTCCCACGTTAAATTTGGATTAGGAACGTTAGAAAGGTATAAGCCAGTTGTAGTCTTATCACCAAAATTATAAACTGCTCCAGATAAACTACCCAGGGTTTCATAAGGATCTATGGATGTATTTCCAACAACACCGTAACTAGCTCTCAGTTTTAAATTTGTAAATACCTTTGAGTCCTTCATGAAATTTTCCTGAATGATATTCCATCCCGCAGCAGCAGATGGAAACACTTTATATTTACCTCCGGGAGCAAGTCTCGATGAACCATCCGAGCGCATAGTTAAGGTTAATAAGTATTTATCTTTAAATCCATAGTTAATCCTTCCCATATAAGAAATGATTGACCATTTGGAGTAACTACCGCTACCAACCAGATTCGAGCCCAAAGCCGGGTTGTAATACCAAAGGTTATCGGCCAGAAGGTCATTATTACTAAATGAATTTGATTGATTCTGTGATTGCTGATAACTAAACAATCCGGTAAAATTCAACTTATGATCTTCAGCAATCACCTTATCGTAAGTTAAAATATTCTCTAAGGTATAATTAGAACGGAAGCCTGTTTTATTATTTGACTTAGACAATCCGCCCAAATTATCAGAAGTAGCACTGGCAAAGAAGTTACCGTAAACATCAGATTTCACCTCAGCGCCTGCATTAAACCTGTACTTCAAACCATCAGCTATTGCTGCTTCTAAATAAAGTGTTGTAAAAGTTYCATATCTTTTTCTGTTTTCTACTTTGGCTCCTTCAACAAAGTCTCCAAGTGGATTCCATACCTGATTGGCACTGCCCGGCACAAATCCATATAACTTACCATCGGCATCATATGGCGTAGCCAATGGGCTTGCCCGCAGAACCTGTCCCATTGGATTCGCTCCTTCTCCCTTGGTGGTATTAAATGAATTTAAGGAGTTTAATCCTACCTTAAAATATTTACCCAACTGCTGATCAACGCTCAATTTCACACTATATCGTTCATAAGCTTGTCCGGGATAAATGCCCGTTTCATTAAAATATCCCCCCGAAACGGAATACTGCGTTTTTTCTGTCCCACCTGAAACACCTACCTGATGATTGGTCTTTATTCCATTTTTATATATCAGGTCCTGCCAATCAGTGCTTCGTCCACTTGCAATGCCGTCTAGTTCCTCTGCAGAGAAAATACCACTAGTTAATATTTTTGGATCATCAATTCCGGTAAAAATAGGCTTGTTATTCTTGTCGAAATTACCGTTAACTACAGCCCATCTTTTTAGCATTTCAAACTGCTTACCATCCATCACGTCAATCTTGCCCAAATTCTTAGTTACTCCGGCGTAACCACTGTAAGTTACTACTGGCGCCCCTTCTTTTCCTCTTTTGGTAGTTACCAGAATTACTCCGTTAGCTCCTCTTGACCCATAAATAGCGGTAGATGATGCATCTTTCAACACTTCTACAGACACTACGTCGTCTGGATTTATATCATTAATATTTCCATTATAAGGTATACCATCAACTACAAAAAGCGGGTCATTATCAGCTCCGATTGACCTGGCACCTCTAATCCTGATAACAGGTGCAGTTCCAGGTTTACTA
>NZ_JBFTIZ010000335.1:0-4543 GCF_056395165.1 Pedobacter sp. 10L46_2 | reverse complement strand
AAATACAACAACACTGGCATTTTCAGATTTAAGCCATTTGTCAATTCCGGTAAGGTTTACATGAGGGATAACAGACAGCTCCTTTAATAATTTCATCTGTTGCCACTCCGAGAGCTGATAAGTGATCACATCCAGAAACCGAAGCCCTTCAAACCCAAAAAGATTCAGCACGGCCAGCTGAGCTTCTGCCCGGACCAGTTCATTTTTATTGTTGGTGAAGCGGTATATCCTGGCAAGGTGCTCCTTGAGTTCCATGGTGCCAATCTGCTGGATCCCCACAGCCATAAGGTGCCACTTACCTGTTTCAATTAGCTTAATGGCATGGGTATCCAGGTCCAGCTGCAGGTACAGTTTTTTGATATTTTGTCCAGCTTGACCAGACATATTTTTCTTTGCCGCAGTAATCTTTTTGGTCAGCTGGGCCCTAAATCTGCTATTCTCCAGATTCACCCTCAGGCGCGGAGTGACCGGTATCGGCTGGTCAGCGCTACTGCCGCTTTCATTGAAAAAAATTGCCTTTCTGAGCAGTAAATCAATCATACTGTCCCATTTGGCATATTTTTTTCTCCATTTTTTCCGGATCAACAGGTAAGCGGTCATGAAAAAAATCAGAAATACTGCCGCACCGAAAAAGAACAATAAAAGCGCCTGAAAAAATATCATCTCGAATGAACAAGCATAAACCTTTTTATTCGCACAGACAACTCATTGGGGCTGAAAGGTTTGGTAATAAAGTCGTCGGCACCTAGGCGGAATGCTTCAAGAACGATATCCTCCTGTCCCATGGCAGAAAGCATAATAATAGGCGTCTGATCTTTTTCTCTTAGCGCTGCCACCACCTCCAAGCCTGAAAGATAAGGCATCATGATATCCGTAATTACCAGTTCAGGCAGGAACTGATCTATTTTTTCCAAAGCTTCCCTGCCGTCCCTGGCAAGGATGAGCTGATGTCCATCTTTCTTTAAACGGAATTCTAAAGTCCTGAGCATAAGCTCATCGTCTTCAGCAATTAGAATCTTCATATATTAGCAGTTAGGGATGATTAACTAATAATTTTAAAACGCGTTATGCTGACTCTAAGTTAAGTCTTTTAGCAAAAAAAAGGCAAAAATGTTTTGGAAAATGATTGGGAACTCAGTATTGGTCAATAATCTTTTTTATCCTGGCAATTTGGCAGACGTCATTTTARACTAACCAACATTATCACCTCAATACCAAATATCCGTCTTCCGCCGTTTGTGGCACCCTGTTGATGTAAAACTGTCTTCGAGACTCTTCAAATCTTCTGCTGCCCAAGTTGATGCTTTAAGCAATTTTTTCCTGTAAGCAGATTTCTTACCTTGATTATTTTCCTGAATGGTTACACCTAAACCTTTAAGTATTTTACCAAAGTACTTTTTTTGTCAGGAATATTTATAATTAGCGTTTCCATATAACAAATATACTAAACGTTAGGATGTATATAAAATTTCCCAAGAATTGTCCTCAATACTCATCCATTCCAAATCGATCAATGGATTGAGAAATCTGTCAAAAAACTATGCTGAAGTCAGGATTACATGTTATCCTGAGCAGATAAATGCGAGATATAATAGGGTCTAGTTAGGCTTATGTTATCTCATCTTCCTCCCTTTTTTAGGCGGATTAAAGTTCATGACAAAGTTTTGAGTAAGATTTTTCTTTTGGTCAATTTCCTTCTTCATTCTTTGCATAGAAGTTTCAGCAAAAAAAACAGTTAAAATACCGGTATCTTTATGTTTAGCAGATTGTTTTAAAGCTTCAATATAAGCAGCCTTTTCTTCGGCTCCAATTATTACATGCGGCAGATTGAACTTTGCAAGTATGAAGTTTGAAATCAGACGGCCAGTTCTCCCGTTTCCGTCCGGAAAGGGATGTAGATAAATAAAAAACTGGTGAAACCTAGCGCTAATGTCCAGCGGATGTAATTCGGCCTTTTCCATAGCTAATTCTGTGGAACTGATCAATGATGGCATACGTGCAATACTCACCCTGAAATCTCCAAAAACCGTATCCCCTGCAGCCATTTGCGTGTTGGTATATTCCCCTGGCTCAAGGCCCTTCGCAAATTTAAGGGTATTTTCCGTTAGTATTCTTTGTACCTGTTTGATCAAATTTTCGGTTAAAGGCTGTTTTAGGTCGTTAAATACGAATTCATAGGCTTTAAAATGATCTAGGATTTCATATGCCTCATATAAAGACCTGTTGTTTAACTTTAAATTGAGGCCCTTTTCTTTAAGCTCGCGTGTTTCATCCACGGTAAAGGTATTCCCCTCTACTGCACAGCTGTGCGCAGAAAACAATATTTCGTTATATTCCTTAAAATCTTCGAGATTAAAGCTATCAATAATAACTTTGCTGTATTCTGCTACAAGCGCATCATATTTTTTAATCAAGCTCTCCATTTATTGTTTTGATTAAGGATTCAAAAGATGACTTTTAAAGATACACCAAATCTAAAAATATAGAAAAACACAAAAAAGCCTTCAAACGTATAATTTGAAGGCTTTAGTTTGGCATTGCTACCTTTAGCGGACCGGACGGGACTCGAACCCGCGACCTCCGCCGTGACAGGGCGGCATTCTAACCAGCTGAACTACCGGTCCGTTTTCCCTATTTTCGTTTCGTTGTTTCGTTTCGGGATTGCAAATATAGCGCCTTTATTTAACTTTGCAACATTTATTTTAAAATAGTTATAACTCCTTAATTCTCTGATAATTATTTTTTAGATCACAGATCCCTCTTTCATTTTCTCTGCATTCTCGGCGAACTGCAACGCATCAATTAGCTCCTGAACACCTCCATCCATCACTCCGTTTAGGTTATAAAGCGTTAAACCGATGCGGTGATCCGTTACCCTTCCCTGCGGATAGTTGTACGTTCTGATCTTCGCTGAGCGGTCACCAGTGGAAACCATAGTCTTACGTCTGGCGGCAATATCACCATTCTTCTTCTGCAATTCAATATCGTATAACTTACTACGAAGCATCTCCATTGCAATAACTCTGTTTCCTAGCTGAGAACGTTCCTGCTGACAAACTACTACAATACCGGAAGGCCTATGCGTTAACTGAACCTTAGTTTCAACCTTATTTACGTTCTGTCCACCCGCACCACCGGATCTGGAGGTTTGCAAATCAATATCTGCCGGATTAATGTAAAGATCTATCTCCTCAGCCTCAGGCAAAACAGCTACGGATGCAGCCGACGTATGAACCCGTCCCTGAGTCTCTGTATCCGGCACACGCTGAACCCTGTGTACTCCAGACTCATACTTTAACTGTCCATAAACATCTTCTCCACTTACTTTCAGGATCACCTCTTTGTATCCACCAGCAGTACCCTCGGTTACATCTACTGTTTCTACTTTCCATCCCTTTTGTTCAAAGAAACGGCTATACATTCTATATAAGTCGCCGGCAAACAAAGCTGCTTCATCACCACCTGTACCACCTCTAATCTCAAACACCGCATTCTTTGCATCCTCAGGATCCACAGGAATAAGCATCAAACGAACTTTCTCTTCTAATTCTTCCTGTTGTACCAGTAACAAGTCAAGCTCTTCTTTAGCCATCTCACGCATCTCAGGATCTTTCTCTGTACTCAAGATCTCTTTATTTGCCTCGATGTTGCTCATTACATTCTTGTAGACTTTATACTCTTCTACAATTTTACCTAAATCTTTATACTCTTTATTTAAAGCTGCAAAACGCTTCATATCCTGCATGGTATCAGGATTACTTAACTGCTCCTCAACATCTTCCCAACGCAGTTTAATTGCTTCTAATTTCTCTAACATATTCTTTTATTTCAGAAACTTTATAATTGTACCGTTAGCAACAAATAACACAACCTGTTTGTTAACAGCATCTTTTATCCAGATAACGATTTTTTATTCGGGCAGCAAAAATACGGCTTTTTCAGTTAACGACACTATAAATTTTTATCAGGAAAATATTTAAGGCTCAGCACATCGCCATCAAAAACCGCATATGAATTATAGGTAATCCATTCGCCCAGGTTCACATACTTAGTTCCGCCACCTAAATCCAAATCTAAAGGCAAGTGTCTATGCCCAAAAACAAAAAAATCATAGTGCTGTTTTACCATTTGCTCTTTAGCATATATGGCCAGCCATTCATTTTCAATGCCTTCAAAAACTTCCACTTTGCTACTGGCTGCCCTGCTGCTTCTAGACCAACCGTTTGCTATTCCCATTCCAATTCTTGGTGGAACCATTGAAAAGAGCCAGCGGCACACCGGATTTCTAAAGATTTTTCTCAGCATCTTATATTTCCTGTCGCCAGGTCCTAATCCGTCACCATGATGTAAAAAGAACGTTTTCCCATTTCTTTCAATTACAAGTTCGTCACTTATAATTTCAATCCCCATTTCCTTTGTGAAATAGTCGTTAACCCACATATCATGGTTGCCCTTAAAAAAATAGATCTTAATCCCTGCGTCTGTCATAGCCGCCAGCTTTCCCTGCAGGCGAATAAACCCTTTAGGTACTACAGTACTATAT
>NZ_JBFTIZ010000334.1:0-4581 GCF_056395165.1 Pedobacter sp. 10L46_2 | reverse complement strand
AGCCTCAAGTTCTTCTAAATTCCAATTAACAGGAACATAGGTTTCGTTTTCTATAAACAGATTCGGGTAAGTTTCAAGATGATTCATAAGCGGTTTAATCAGTACCGATCCAGAAATAAACGTTTCAAAATCCCTATAGCAAATTTCACCCCAGCCAAATGGACTGATACTAAGTTTCGAATCCCTTAGTTCTTTCCAATATCTGGCTTTGCTTACATTCCCACCACTTGCTATTTGCAAATTCAGGCGATCAAAAAGACTTAAAACATGGTTTCTTTGATAAGAGATCATGTTTCTATTCCCATTATCTTTATGGATTGTTCCACGAAAAGCCAAATCATATTTCCTGTCTTTATCGTAAGTAGATAAATGAGTTGGGTAAACCCTATAACTCAAATAATTACTTAATCTGCTCATTTTATACCCAAAGTATCTGTAATCATTAAACCCGATATTCCAACCAAGTTTAATTTTATGAAGTTCCGCTTCGGGGCAGGGTACAAAAGTTGTTTTTTGATCATCCGAAATTGTGTTTAGCCATATCCTTAAGTCATTTACCTTATTTGAAACGGTATAGTAATCAAGGTTTTTTAGTCGCTGTTTTTTCATAAAAACATCAACAAAAGATATAATTGGAAAGTCGCTGGATCCGGAAGAGTCCGCAGCATCAAACCAAATCAGTCTACCTGCTGTTCGTTTCATTTCTGTTAAATACATAATCAGTTCATTCTCATTTTTAGAAGATCTGGTATGTATGTTTTGCCAGCCATCCGCAAAATACCGCGAGTGCAATAGCAAATAATCGGCGTCCCTTAATCTTTTATCATTGTGATCATAGTAAAATTCTACTTTCAAATCATGCTCAAGAAGATTCTTTTTCCAGCGATAAAAATGATGTGATTCGCCATAAAATCTTTTTGATGGCCAATCCAAAACTTTCAATATTTTCATCTTCTAATTATACTTTTCAGGGTATATGAAATGATCTTCAGATCAACCCAAAGGTTGTGGTGATCAATGTATTTTAAGTTCTGAGTAATCTTTGAAGGGATAATGGTGTTAATATAAAAACTCTCTGGGTCTTCGGCTGCTGCAAGCAACTCGTTTTCATCTATATATTGAATGGATGCCCAATCTGTAATGCCCGGTTTTACACTAAGTACTTTTATTTGAGAGGCATCGTACAATTCAACATATTTAAGTACTTCCGGTCTGGGGCCAACAAAACTCATTTCTCCCTTTAGAATATTAATAAGCTGTGGAAGTTCATCTATTTTATATTTCCTTAGCCAGCATCCAACTTTGGTAATACGCGAATCATGATCTCCAATAGTCAACAAACCGGCCCTATCTGAATCAGTATACATCGTTCTAAACTTTATCAGTTTAAAATTCTTCTGATTTAAGCCTACCCGAAGTTGCTTGTAAAAAATGCTCCCTTTTGAATCTAACTTTAAAAGAATAACAACCACAATAAACATTGGCGACAAAAAGAACATACCACCCAATGAGAACACGATGTCAAACACCCTTTTCGCAATCATGTTATATGATTTTATGATAACACTTTAACCAATTTATTGATTTCAACAACCTGATGAACAGCCCCTATAACAGATTCTATAATGAAATCGACCTCCGGATCAGAGAGTTGAGGATATATAGGCAATGAAATCTCGCAGGCGAACTGTTTATAGCTATTAGGATAATTTTCTATAGCATATCCAATGCTTTTGAAATACGTAAGCATCGGCATTGGTATAAAATGTACATTTACGATCACTCCCCAGTTTACCAGGCTTTCAATAATCTGATCTCTCTCAGCCTCGGTAATTCCTTTAATGCGCAAAGGGAAAAGATGATACGAACCTTCTCTTATTTCGTCTTTACCGGTTGGTTCAATAAACCAATCATAAGATTTAAATGCGGCACAATATTTTAAGAAAATATTTTTACGGAGTGGCAGCAAGGTATTACTGTATTGTCTTATCTGGGCCAATCCAATTGCAGCGCAAATATCGGGCATATTCATTTTGAATCCTTTAAAAAGAATATCATATCTCCAGTTAGCTCCTTTTGATTTTGCAAATGCATCTTTATTCTGTCCATTTAGCGAGAAAATCTTCAAAAAACTATATTCTTCCTGGTTGTCAAAAGGAGGAGGCAAATTCAAACAGATGCAGCCTCCTTCAGCAGTTGTAATATTCTTAACGGCATGAAAAGAAAAAATAGTAACATCACATTTCTGTGCGGCAGGCAGTCCTTCGTAGGTTGCACCAATAGAATGTGCTGCGTCAGACATCAATAATATCCTTCCCAATTCAGATTGTTTTGCTGTAACGGGTTTAAAAATGCTTTTTATTGCCGGATCATTTACAATTTCACGCAACTCGTTATAATTACATGGTAAGCCTGCAATGTCAACCCCAATTATTGCTTTCGTTTTTGATGTAATCTTACTTTTCACCATCACCGGATCAATAGTAAAATCGTCTAAAATATCCACCATCACAGGTATGGCTCCACAATGCAAAACGCATAAAGCGGTAGCACAATAAGAGTACGCTGGCACAATCACTTCATCTCCGTCGCCTACCCCAAACCATTTCAGCATCATAATTGCTCCAGAGGTCCAGGAGTTCACGCAAACTGTGGCTTTAGATCCCGTTAAATTCAACAACTCATATTCCAGGGCCTTAACTTTTGGTCCCGAAGTGATCCAGTTGGTACGAAGAGAGTCAAGCACTTCATCAATCACTGCCTGATCAATAAATGGAGGAGAGAAAGGTATATTCATATCTTTAAGATTTTAACATTTGGTAAGACTAATAGATTGGTTATTAAACCCTTATGGATTTAAACATGAGTTAGTATTAATTTTTCCCATTTTGCGAAAGTGTTTTCGGGGGAGTTTGTCTGATTAATTAATTGAGCATTTACAGACATTTTTATTTTAAGAGCAGGATCACTCATGGTTCTTTTAATTGCTTCAGAAAGGTATTTTATATTGTTTGCTTTAACCAACAAACCGTTTTCCTCATTTTCTATAATATCAGAAGGTCCAAACTCACAATCGGTAGCCACACAAGCACAGCCTAAACTCATTGCTTCCACAAGTACATTGGGATATCCTTCGTTTCGCGATGAAAGCACAAACATTTCTGCCTGCCTGTAATAATCCTGAAGATTTTTCTGATAACCAATCAGCTTCACTCTATCACTTAGATCTAAATCTTTGATTTGTTTCTCCAGATTTTTACGCTCCCCCCCCTCGCCAGAAATCAAAAGATCTACATCTTTCATTTCCAACCTTTTAAAGGCTTGTATTAATAGATCAAATCCTTTTTGGTGATCTAACCTGCCTACGCTAAGAATGAATTTACGAGGGTAAACTCTTTCTGTACAGGCGGCGCTAAACTGGCTGACCGGATTATTTATTACTTCAAAATTGCTTAGTGCACTAAACGATTTGTTCTTTCTAAAGCCATCAACCATTCCTTTTGAAGGAACAACGATCGCTTTGGATTTACTATAAACCCTTGCCGACAACCATCTTAAGAAATGATTAAGTTGATTTACGGTATAGTCTGGGGTAATGCGTTCAGAAACCAAATAAGGAGTCCTTAAAATATTACAGGTAAGTCCCATCCATATATTGGCAGAGGTCATAAAAGATATCACGCAACTTGGTTTTTCTTTTATAAGGATAAACAGCAGCTTAAAAAGAGTAACTCCACCATACCAAAGCCTAAAAAAAAATGATTGGTTTCGGATATTGGTCACAAGAGAAATGATTTTTATTCCCTTCTCTAAGTGATAAGCAGGTTTAGCCTCATTCAGGCAAACCATTGTAACATCAAAGCCTTTCTTATAAAAGTAATTGCCAAGGTTCGAAATTACACGCTCCGCTCCGCCTCCAAAAAGGCTGTTAATGGCAAAAATCAGTTTATATTTTCTTACCATAGCGAGGTAATTGTTTGGAATGCATTATTGAAATTGAAATACCGTATATCAAACAGGAAATATTGTTTAAAATAAATTTTCAACAGCTCTCTTTTTTGAAGTGAAGAATACTTGAAATTCTTGATTGTGAGGTTAAAATCGCTTATCATTCTTGATTTTCGGATCTTCGGATCTATCATACTCCATATCCCGCCGGTATGGTGCCTGTAGCATGCCATCACTTCAGGTAACACATAAATCTTTTTACCTGTATTTGAAAGCGCATATAGTTTCAAAAGCGTATCTGTACCATAAGTTTCGAAATACCAGCTTTGTTCTGCTACGCCCGTTACCTGTTTAATGTTTCTCATCATCAAAGAGCAGATTCTTGTCTCTTCTCTTTTTCCCAGCAAAACGTCTTTGTAGTCAAATTCCAAACTTACCGGCAAATCTTTAACATAAACAAGCTTGTCAAAATCATCAATCACTTCACTATGGTGACAGCAAATCACATAATCATCATGAGCTTCCAGAAAATCTACCTGTTTCTGTAGTTTAGAGGCATCTGTCCAAAAATCGTCTCCATCGCACATCGCTATGTACTTTCCTTTTGCGCGTCTTACCACGTCAGTTTGGTTT
>NZ_JBFTIZ010000333.1:0-10383 GCF_056395165.1 Pedobacter sp. 10L46_2 | reverse complement strand
GATAAGAAGTACTGCGCTGTTTCCTATGCTGATCATCCCCCTGGTATTTCTGTTGATTGACTCTGAGAAGAAACTAAACTGGGTGTTGATATTGTTAATTGCTTTGTCGTTACTGGCAACTTTGAACGGTATGAAGCAACAGCATATAGGTGTTTCATCTGGTGAGCAAAAATTTTTAGATGAAGTTGGAGCAGTTACCCACTTATTATGGGGAAGATTAAGGGTCTTTTCTTTTTATGGTGATTCGGGACAGTTTGGTGTTTCCCAGGCTTCGTTTGTAATGATTGCTATTGTGCTTGCAATAGCTCCGTTCAAATCATGGAAAAGGGTACTTGCCCTGATTGCTGCCGGATTATCTTTTTACGGAATGCTGATTTCGGGAACCAGAGGTGCATTTTTTGCTTTGGCAGTAGGTGCATTATGTGTTTTCTTTCTGACCAAAAATTTGAAAGTAATCATTCTTGGGGTAGTTGTAGCTGTGTTGTTTTTTGGGTTTTTAAAGTTCACCACCATTGGTAATGGTAATTATGGTTTGTATAGATTGCGAAGCGCATTGAACTTTAAAGAAGCCTCATTAAATGTTAGGTTTAACAACCAAAAGGTTCTTAGTGAGCGTTTGCAGAACAAACCTTTTGGTGGAGGACTAGGCGTAATTGGTACCTGGGGTAAACTCTATAATAAGGATAAGTTTCTTTCAACAATTGAACCGGATAGCTACTGGGTTAAGGTTTGGGCCATGTATGGTGTTGTTGGGTTAACAATATGGTTTTCTATGATGATGTATATTCTGGGTAAATGTAGTGGGATAATCTGGAAGATCAGGAATGTGGGACTGAGGTATAAGTGTATTGCAATGCTTTCGGCTACAGCGGGTATTTTTTTATGCAGCTATGGTAATGAAGTGATTAATTCAATGCCATCGGCTATTGTAGCCGCTTTATCTTTTGCACTTATTTTTCAGAGTGTGAATTTTGATGAAAGGGAGTCCTTGCCATCAAATAATAATAGTGAACCAAGTAAGGATACTGAAGGAAGTAATGATAATGATCTTAAAATAATTTACAGCTAATGCCATTTGAAATCTTTGTTATTCCTGGTGTAATATGTTTTGCGATTGCCTTTTTTTTAGAAATTAAGAACAAGGGCTAATTTTCATGTCCTAATGCAATAGAATTTAATATTTATGTCGATAGTCAATAAAATAAAATCAAATCCAAGGCTAAAAAAGCTGTTGCATAAGATGTTGATACCTGAAAATGATCATAAGCCACGACTTTGGGTCAGGCTTTTTGTGAATCCTTTTATACATAAAAAGGGGGCAGGGAGCATTATCAGGCGTCGAAATAGAATGGATGTTTTTCCATTTAATGAATTCAGTTTAGGTGAGAAATCTATAATCGAGGATTTTGTAACCATCAATAATGGAGTAGGTAATGTGTTAATAGGGGATAATACGATTATTGGAATTGGCAGTGTGGTAATTGGTCCGGTTGAGATAGGGAATAATGTGATGTTGGCACAGAATATAGTTGTTTCGGGACTGAACCATGGTTATGAGGATATTGACCTTCCGCCAAGTAAGCAGAAGGAGATCAGGAAGAAAATTACGATTTGTGATGATGTTTGGATTGGGGCAAACAGTGTGATTACTGCTGGCGTAAAAATAGGGAAACACGTTGTTATTGGGGCAGGCAGTATAGTAACTAAGGATATTCCAGATTATTGTGTAGCAGTAGGTAACCCGGCAAGAATAATAAAAAAGTATTCTGAAGATACTAAATCTTGGATGTCTGTTTAGTTTTTCTAAACAGGAGCAAGTAATTAATTAAAGATGATCAATAGAAATGTAATTATTATTGGACAGCAACCCTGGGATACTGAAATTGGCAGTAATTGCAAAAATATTGCACTCGAACTTTCAAAAAATAATACTGTATTATATGTGAATTCCCCGCTTGATAGAATTACCCGTTATAAAGATCATGACAATTTAAAAGTTAAAAAACGTTTGCGGGTAATTGAGGGAAAAGAGAAAGGATTAATAAAAATTAAGGATAACCTTTGGAATCTGTATCCGGATTGCATGGTTGAATCAATAAACTGGATTGCAAATCCATCCATATTTAATTATTTGAACAAGAGAAACAATAAAAAGTTCTCTAATTCGATAAAAAGGGCTTTAGAGGAATTGGGTTTTAAAGATTTTCTGTTGTTTAATGACAATGAATTATTAAAAGGCTTTTATTTAAAAGATCTATTACATCCTTCACTAAGTATTTATTATTCCCGGGATTATATTCTGGCTGTTGACTACTGGAAAAAACATGGGAAAAGACTTGAACCTTTAATTATTGCTCAAAATGATTTGTGTTTGGCAAATTCTCTGTACCTGACTGACTATTGCAAAAGCTATAATGAGAATTCTTATTATGTTGGCCAGGGTTGTGATATTGAGATGTTCAAGAATGCGGATGTAAGTGATAAACCTAAGGAGTTCGCAAATATTAGTACCCCGGTTGTTGGTTATGTTGGCGCTTTAAATAGCATACGATTAGATATATCGCTATTATACCATATTGCAAATGAAAGGAAGGATTTGACTTTTGTTTTGGTAGGGCCAGAAGATGATGATTTTGCGTTTAGTAATTTACATGATCTGGAAAACGTGATTTTTACAGGAATAAAGAAACCGGAAGAGCTTCCCTTGTATATGAGCTTTTTTGATGTATGTATTAATCCTCAATTAGTGAATATGGTAACAATTGGTAATTATCCGAGAAAGGTGGATGAATATTTGGCAATGGGTAAGCCAATAGTTGCAACACAAACAAGAGCAATGGAAATTTTCTCTTCGTACGTATATTTAGCAGAGAATAAAGAAAGTTTTGCGCTGCTTATACAAAGAGCTATCGACGAAAATACTGAAGAGTTGCAGGTGGCGAGAAGAGCTTTTGCCTCAAGTCATAGTTGGGAAAATTGTGCCAATGAAATCTATAAAGCTATTTTTAAATCTTTAAAAACAAAAGAATCTTAATGGATATAATTTATACTCTCTTTATTGTTATTCAAGTTCTAATTGGGATACATTTATTTACCCCCTTAATTTTGTGTTTTTTTAAGTTTTTTAATAAGCAAAGCATAACTAATAAGTTAACCGGAACCGATTTTGATTATGCTGTTATTGTTACCGCATACCAGCAGACCACTTTAATTCCAATGGTGGTAGATTCTATTTTGAAGGCGAATTATACCAATTACATTATTTATGTTGTGGCAGATAACTGTGATGTTAGTCATTTGAATTTTACAGACAATAAGGTTGTTGTTTTGAAACCGGAAGAAGTATTGGCCAGTAATACCAAATCCCATTTTTATGCAATAGACAGGTTTCAAAGAGATCATGAAATAATAACCATAATTGATAGTGACAACTTAGTTCATCCCGAATATTTTATTGAATTGAACAAGTTCATTTCAGCGGGTTATACCTCAGTTCAAGGGGTAAGGGCAGCTAAAAATTTAAATACCCCATATGCGTGCCTTGATGAGGCAGGAGATATATTTTACAGGCTGATTGATCGAAAACTTTTATTTGAAGCTGGATCATCTGCAGCGCTTTCTGGATCTGGGATGGCTTTTACGACAACTGTTTAATATGAAATTTTAAATAGGGGTTACAAAATAGCATTTGCTGAGAAGGCGATTGTGTATGACGAAAAAACAAGTAAAACCGGTCAGTTGGTAAATCAGCGATCAAGATGGCTGAATACCTGGTTTAAGTATTTTTTTCTCGGCCTGAATCTATTTGGTAAATCTATTGTGAATTTTAATCTGAATCAGGGGTTGTTTAGCCTTATGCTGCTTAGACCGCCACTATTTATATTGCTCATTCTCTCAGCTACTTTTTTTGTGCTGGACTTGTTTTTTATCCCGCTATTCTCAATTTATTGGATACTTGGAGCAATCGTATTTATTGTTTCTGTGTTTTCGGCGCTGAAATATTTCAAGGCGGATAAAAGAATCTATAGTTCTTTAAAAAACGTGCACAAATTTATGTATTATCAGGTTTTAGCACTTTTGAAAGTTCGAAAAGCCAATAAAATTTCGGTAGCTACAGAACACTATTATAAAGAAGAGATAAAGAAATAGACTATAAAGTAAAGAATCGATAGATGAAAAAGAAGTTGCGTATTGGAATAGAAGTTCAACGTATTTTCAGAGCGAAAAAACACGGGATGGAGGTTGTTGCATTAGAACTGATAAATGAAATCCAGAAGTTAGATAAGTACAATGAATATATTCTATATGCAAGAAACGATGTAGATAATACCTGCGTTAAAGAGCAGGACAAYTTTAAAATCAGGACGCTTTCTTCAAGTTCGTACCCAACATGGGAGCAATTTGCTTTACCAAATGCTGTAAAGAAAGACAACCTGGATTTTCTTCATTCAACATGCAATACTTCTGCGCTTAGCCTTTCGGTTCCATTAATGCTTACTTTACACGATATTATTTATCTTGAGAAAACGGACTTTAAGGGGACTTCATACCAAAATTTTGGTAATCTGTACAGAAGGTTTATAGTACCTAAAATTGTTGATAAGAGTAAGTTGATCATCACCGTTTCGAATTTTGAGAAGGAGGTGATTCTGAACAAACTGAAATTGCCGGAGGATAAGGTTAAAGTGATCTATAATGCTGTGAATCCTAAATTTAATGCGGCCTATTCTAAAGAAAAGCTCCTTGCTTTTAGAAATGCTAATCGGTTACCAGAAGAATTTATCCTCTTTTTAGGGAATACTGCCCCTAAAAAAAACACTTTAAATGTAATTAAGGCATATACTGAATACCGTTCTGCTATAAGCGAGGGCTTACCTCTGGTTATTTTAGATTACGATAAGAAATTAGTTGAAGATACCCTGAAGGAATTGGGTAAAGAACAATTTATTGAGCACTTTATTTTTCCGGGATACATTCCGTCTGACGAGATGCCTCTGCTTTATAATTGCTCCAGCCTATTTTTATATCCGTCTTTGCGTGAAAGTTTTGGACTGCCTATTTTAGAAGCTATGGCTTGCGGGGTACCGGTTATTACTTCAAATACTTCGTCTATGCCAGAGGTGGCTTCGAATGCAGCATTGTTCGTAAACCCTTTTGATCATAATGAGATAAAAGACGCAATGATTCGTTTTTTTGCCGATAGTGCTTTACGGTCGGAAATGAGGGAATTGGGATTGAAAAGAGCTGCGAGCTTTACATGGAAATCTGCAGCGGAGCAATTGCTCTCTATTTATAATTCATTTATCCTTTAGCTTGTAATAAAAGAATGCTATGAATCGGAGACAGGTCATATATAGGATATTAGGAATTTCAGCAATTGCTGTAAGTGGAGCCGGTTTTTGGAAGTATTGGAATATTTATAAGAAACCGGATCTTTTATATCTAACGAGTAAAAAATCGCTTATAGCAGAAATAGCTGAGACTATTATACCAGCTACGGATACCCCAGGGGCTAAAATGGCAAAGGTTGAAGATTTTATTATTAAGATGGTAAGAGATTGTACAGCAACAAAATCCCAAAATAACTTTATAAAAGGACTAGCTGATTTAGAAACGTATACCGAAGAGAATTACAATAAGACGTATGTAGCATGTAATGTGAAAGAACGGGAAGCTGTACTAACTCATTTTGAGAATTTAGAAGAATCACATTACCTGATTCGTAAACTAAAACAGAAAATATTGGGAGACAATTTCTTTCATATGTTTAAGTCTTACATGACTATTTACCCTCAACTTTTGAGGCATGTATTACAATTGGGGATAAACAAAAATCTTGGGCAACAAAATAATTTATAAATGGTAAACACTTTTGAAAAGTCTGTTTCTTATGATGCCATAGTAATCGGATCAGGAATTACCGGTGGGTGGGCAGCTAAGGAATTGTGTGAGAAGGGTCTTAAAACACTCATGCTGGAACGAGGAAGAGATGTACGTCATATTAAAGATTATCCAACTGCCAATTTGAATCCATGGGATTTTGAATATAGATTAAATAATACAAATAAGGAGTCAACAGAGAATCCGATACGAAGCGGAACATCTGACGAAAGTGACCGGATGTTTTATGTGAGTGATAAGGAGCATCCTTATATTCAGCATAAACCATTTAATTGGATAAGAGGTTATCAGGTTGGCGGTAAATCTCTAATCTGGGGAAGACAATGTTATCGGTTAAGTGATCTTGACTTTGAAGCAAATATTAAAGATGGTGTTTCTATCGATTGGCCAATAAGATATAAAGATGTTTCTGGGTGGTATGACTATGTGGAAAGGTTTATTGGTGTTAGTGGTAGGCATGAAAACCTTCCGTATTTACCTGATGGTTGCTATCAGCCTCCGATGGAGCTTAATTGTATAGAAAAACATCTTGCTGCATCTATAAAAAAGAATGAGGAGCATAGGTTGCTAACTATTGCCCGTGTTGCAAATTTAACAAGGGGACTGACTGATAGAGGACCTTGCCAGAATAGAAATTTATGCACCAGGGGATGCCCATATGGCGGATATTTTAGCAGTAATAGTGCTACAATACCAGCAGCAGCTGCAACAGGAAATTTGACAATCAGGCCTTTTTCAGTTGTTAAGGAAATTATTTATGATGAAAAACTTCAAAAGGCCACAGGGGTAAGGATAATAGATTTGAACACACTTGAGGAGTTTGAATTTAATGCGAGGATTATTTTTGTTAATGCTTCGACAATTAATACCACTTCGATTCTATTAAATTCTAAATCATCGAGATTTCCAAATGGAATTGGTAATGATAGTGAGCAATTGGGGCATAACTTGATGGATCATCACTCTTCTTCAGGTGCCTCGGGAACACATGAGGGCTTTAAAGATGAATATTACAAGGGGAGGAGACCCTGTGGTTTTCTTATCCCAAGATTTAGGAATATAGGAAAGGGAGAAAAAGTGGACTTTTTAAGAGGATACAATTTTCAGGGAAGAGGCGAAAGAGAGGGGTGGCAGGAGAAAAAAAACAATTTAAAGGGTTTTGGAGCCACATTTAAAGATCAATTAACTAAGCCAGGCTCATGGTCTGTATGGATGGGGGGATGGGGTGAATGCCTTCCGTATTTTGACAACAAAATAGCGCTTTCGGAGAATAAGAAAGATAAATGGGGATTGCCATTGATTGAGATAGATTTCTCATTTAGAGAAAATGAGCATCTGATGATGAAAGACATTCAGAATACAGGAGCGATTATGCTTGAAAAGGCTGGATTTAAAGATGTTAATACTTTCTCTTATAACACACCAGGTGGGGCAACAGTGCATGAAATGGGAACTGCCAGAATGGGTAATGATCCTAAAACATCTGTATTAAATAAACATAACCAAATACATGCTGTAAGAAATGTGTTTGTTACAGATGGAAGTTGTATGACTTCATCTGCATGCCAAAATCCTTCATTGACTTATATGGCGTTAACTGCCCGTGCATGTGATTATGCTGTTAGTGAAATGAAAAAGGGGAATATTTAAATTTTAGCTTACTAAAGTAGATCAATACAATGAAATCGAAGATTGCCTTCTTATTAAGTTTAGCTAAAAGTAAACATATCTTATCTCTGACCAGCAACGGCATAAACGCTGTAATTGGGGTTGTTACCCTGTCTATTCTTTTTAGACATTTAACAAGGGAAGATATGGGTAATTGGGGTTTCTTTTTAACGATTTTGTTATTAGTGGATACCTTTAGGTCTGGCTTTTTATCTACCGCTTTTGTAAAGTTCTTTTCGGGATCAACTGAGGACAGGAAAAAGGAAATAATAGGTTCAACGTGGTTTATCGCGATTATGATAACGCTGTTTTTTGCGATACTGAATGTTCCTGCTTATTTTGCTTCGGGTTATATCGCGGATCCTAGCTTTAAGCTTTTTCTCCAATTCTTTAGTATTAATTACATCTTATCACTACCATTTTTTGTTTCAAATTGCATTTTGCAGGGAAAACAAAGATATGACCGCTTATTATTTTTAAACTTTGCCAATCAAGGTTGCTTCTTGTTGTTGATTCTTCTGAATTTAAAAGGAATTACTATACATACGGTTTTGTATTGCTATTTGTCTGCAAATTTTGTGTCGAGCTCAATAGCTTTGTTTTTTAGATGGACCGATATAAGCATGTTGAAATATAAAACCAGATCCGCTATATCCGAAATCTATAATTTTGGGAAATACAGCGTGGGAACAAACCTGAGTGCAAATCTGTTAGGTTCTGTTGACTCGTTTATCATCAAATTTTTTCTTGGTCCATCGGTTCTGGCGGTATATAATGCAGGAACTAAATTGGTGCAGATTATTGAGATTCCTTTAAGAAGCTTTGTTTATACAGCTATGCCAACCTTATCAGCTTGCTTTAATTCAAATGAAAAGGCGAAGGTTATTCTTGTGATGAAAAAGTACATTGGAATGATAACGGTAGCACTGATGTCGGTTAGTGTGTTGGTCATCATTTTTGCAGATGTAGCCATATTGATATTTAGTGGGCCTAAGTATGTTGCAACCGAGGCACCAAATATATTGAGGATATTTATGGTTATCGCATTTCTTTATCCGGCTGAACGCTTTTTTGCTGTTACATTAGATGTAATTCATATGCCTAAGGTTAATTTACTGAAGATTATACTTATGCTGTTTGTAACAGTTTTAACCGATTGGCTTGCAATAGTGATTACAGGAAATGTTTATGTAGTTGCTGCAGCTTCTGTTTTTTCTACACTTACAGGACTTATAGTAGGTTATTTTGCCTTAAATTATTATTATCAAAAATTTACTTTCTTTGATATGTTTATAAACGGGTATAGAGAGATAGTTTTATTGTTAAAAAGATATTACTCAAAGTTTTTTGGTAAGAAATATCAACTTAAATAAGAAAATCTTTTATTCTACTGCCCCAATTGAAGGATTGCTTGTTGATCTGGCTTTACCGTAATAGTCTACGCTTATTAGTTTGATTAAAGAAGGATCGAAATTTTGCAGCGAAATTGCTCCTCCTGAACTTTTGGTTGCTGAATTGGAAGCTAAACTGAATTTTACGTTATCTGTTATTCCGGCATCCGCATAGGTTTTGAAATATTTGTTGGAATAAGAGGAAGGTTTTGTGTTACCCAGCTGGTTCCAAATTGGGTTTGTGTTATATTGGCCAACCAAAGGGAATTGATATCCGAGGTTATTAAAAACTTCGCATTTTCCACCTTCCTGTGTATACAAGTCTAAAATCTGAGCAGGGAAGGTACCTGATTTTGGCAGTAAATTTCCACATGTATTATTAAAGACTTTCGCATTTACATATGTTGTTTTTCCTGGCATAATGTTTCTTTTGAACGTTTGGAGTTCAAAGGCACTATACTCTCTTGAATTGGCAACAATATTATTAAAAATTAAAACCTCTTTAGGACTATCTCCTAAGCTAAAGCACCACGCTCTTATTGCATTTCCCTGGTGATCTTTTACGTAATTATTATAAAATTTACCATTACCAATCAGATAGAAAATTCCGTTATGATTGCTGCTCTCCTGATTGATGTCTTTTATAACATTATGGTGAATATTATAGGAATCTACGCTCTCTAATACCACCGCACTTCCTACTTTTGTGGAGTTTTTAAATGTAACATAAGCAATTTCAATATCCTTTATCAGCCCCTTTATGATATTGTCTTGAGCAGATCCTCTAAACCTGATTAAGGTACCTGTGTTGTCGCAATCAATGTTCAGGAATTTTAAATTTTTGCTATAAGAATTTTCTGACCCATTGTAGATGTTTTGCGGGGTATATTGAATACAACCATAGGTCACAAGATTTTGAAATGATACATTTTGTATTGTGAAGTTGTTGATGTTATCTGTTAATTGGAATGGGGCTCCATCTACAGTTCTGTCTTTAAAGAGAAATCCTCTTGAAATTCCGGGGGTTCCATTTCCACTTATAGTAACGTTGTTTAAATTGGAGAGTTTTATTTGTTTGTTTCCAATTAGTTGAACAAGTCCGTCGTTTTGAACTATTACAGGTTTATTAGTACCATTGATATTACTTATTTGTATACCATTATATGAACCACCTTTTATTTTTATTATAGTATTTGATGTTATTCCCAGTGTTTTTCCATCGATAGATAGATTACCTGAGCCGGTTCCTAAATTTAAGACAGTTGCATTTTCGGGGGCAGCAACCGTATCCTTTGGTGGAGGGACAGGTTTTTCGGTTTCGGGGAGTGGAACTTCCTCTACAGGAATTGTACTTTTTTTACAGGCTAATAAAATGATAATTGTAAATAAGAATAGGTAACTCCTTGTTTTCACTGTCATAATT
>NZ_JBFTIZ010000332.1:0-10459 GCF_056395165.1 Pedobacter sp. 10L46_2 | reverse complement strand
CGCTTTCAGATAGAAAATGCAGGCTATGATCCACTTATTAAGGCTATTCTAAGATCATATGGCGGTGCCTTTGATCAATATGTGAAGATTCAGGAATCAGATATTGCCAAGAAAGTAAGGATGTCATTTAATGATGTAGTCAGGCTGCTGAACAATTTACAGGATCAGGGTATTTTGTCGTATTTGCCTCAAACAGACCAACCTCAGTTGCAATATATACGTGCCAGAGTTGATCTGCTTCATATAGACATTGATGTAAAGTATATTGAACTAAGAAAGAAAATTCAGACAGATCAGATAAATGCGGTATTGGCTTATGCCGGAAAAGCAGAATGTAGAAGCATTCAGTTGTTGACTTATTTTGATGAACCCGATTCTGAAAAATGTGGAGTTTGCGACATCTGCCTTGCAGAGAAAAAAGCTGAAGATCTGGATCAGTTATCTGATAAGATAGATTTTGAGATTGTTACTTTGTTACAGAGTCAGGCCCACGCACTGGACGACCTTGTAAATGCCATAAAAGTTGGTGCTGAAAATGAGATACTAGACCGGATAAGAGAATTGCTTGATGCCGGGAAAATTAAAACGGACGGGAAAAATTATTACCTTTAATATTATGAGAAAGATTATCGCTATTGTTTGTGCTATTCCTGTTCTTTTAGCAGGATGTTCCTCTGATTGTATACAGGATTCGGGTAAACACATTGTTAAAGATGCTGTTGTAAAGAATTTTGATCAGATAAAAATTACCGGGGCCATTAAACTTGTGATCAAACAAGATAGTTCTTATGCTATAAAAATTGATGCAGATTCTAGTATTGTTAACATGGTAAGAACAGATGTGAGCAGTGGAGAACTGAGGGTGAAACTGGACGATGGAATATATTGTGGTACAGACTCTGTAGTTGTTTATGCAGGTATTGGTGAATTGAAAAAGCTAAATACAGTAGGAGCTGTTAAGGTTGTTGGCGATGGCCGTATTTATGCAACAGATGTTGATTTGAAACTCGAAGGTACATCTGATGTTTCTCTGGACCTGAGTGCGTCTAAATTAACCACCAGGATTGATGGGATTGGTAAACTTGCGCTGACCGGGCAAACCGGTGTACACAATTTAACAGCTAAGGGAACATCAACTGTTAATGCATTTGATTTTGTAGCAGGTATTTACGATATAAATATCGATGGAACCGGAAAGGCCAACATAAATGTGCTGAACGATCTGAAAATTAAAACGGCAGGCTCAAGTGAGGTGTATTATAAAGGGAACCCGAAAAACGTTGATGAGAAAAAATCAGGAGCTACTAAATTGGAGAAAGTAAATTAATACTGAATACTGTTTTTTAGCTACTTTAGTACCTCATTTAATACATGGAACAAAAAAACGATAAAAAAGTCATCCGCTCGTGGGCGTTCTTTGACTGGGCTAATTCAGCATATAATCTAGTTATTACTTCTACCATTTTTCCGGCTTATTATACCATAATAACTACCACTCAGGAACATGGTGATAAGGTTTCCTTTTTTGGAAGAACTTTTACCAATACGGCCTTGTCTAACTATGCCTTATCTGTGGCCTATCTGATAATGGCTTTGCTGTTGCCTATTCTTTCGTCAATTGCAGATTACAGGGGCAACAAAAAGATTTTCATGAAAATCTTTACCTACATAGGTGGTATTGCCTGCATGGGATTGTACTTTTTTAAGCTCGATACGCTGGAACTGGGCATCATCTGTTTTGCTATAGCTGCCATGGGATACATAGGAGGGGTGTTGTTTAATAACTCATACCTCCCAGAAATAGCTACTGTAGATCAGCAGGATGCGGTAAGTGCAAAAGGTTTTGCTTATGGTTATGTAGGTAGTGTTTTGCTTCAGATCATTTGCTTTGTTTTTGTACTGAAACCGGAACTGTTTGGCATTACAGATTTATCATTTCCGCCAAGGTTATCATTCTTGCTGGTGGGTATATGGTGGATTGCTTTTGCACAGATTCCGTTTAAAAAGCTTCCTGCAGGTAGTCCAAATTATTCGTCGATTAATAAGAGCGTAGTAAGAAGTGGTTTCCAGGAATTGTCTAAAGTTTGGAACCAGTTACGCCATATGAAAGTGCTTAAAATGTTTTTATTGGCATTTTTCTTTTATTCAATGGGTGTACAAACCATTATGCTCGCCGCTGCGGGTTTTGGAGAAAAGACTCTAAAACTGGGAACTTCTAAACTTATTGTAACCATTTTAATTATACAGTTGGTGGCCATATTGGGTGCCATGATGATGTCTTATTTTGCAAAGAAAATTGGAAATGTTCGTGTATTGATCTATGTGGTACTCATTTGGATCCAATACCCCTGATACAGCCTCATTCTTTAGCTTTTATGATGTAACCGAAAAGATGGCCATTGTAATTGGTTTGTTTAGTTTTGCTTACATTGAGGAAGTAACGGGGAATATGCGGAACTCCATAATAGCTTTGGCATCATTTTTTATAATTGGTTTGGTGTTTTTGGTGGTATTAAAAAGCGTTGAAAAGAGATCTGTTTTATAAATGCTTAACGTAAATGCTTGACGTTATAGCTTTAAAATAAATGCGTGGTAATGCTCGTTTTAACTTAAATAAAATGGTCACTTTTGACTTAAATAGTAGAGAATATAATATTAATGAAAGTAGAATTATTTGTACCCTGTTTCGTAGACCAGTTATATCCGGAAACGGCATTTAATACCATAAAGTTATTGGAGAAGGCTGGTTGTGAGGTGTTCTATAATTCTAATCAGACCTGCTGCGGTCAACCTGCTTATAATGCGGGCTATTGGGAGCAGGCAAAGGAAACGGGCACTAAGTTCCTTAGTGATTTTTCGGAAACAGATTATATAGTAGCTCCATCCGCATCATGTGTAGGTATGGTTAAAAGTGGTTATAGTGATCTTTTTACCAACACTACCGTGCATAACAAATGTAGGAATATCCAATCCAATATCTTTGAGCTTTCAGATTTTCTGGTAAACGTTCTTAAAAGAGACTATTTTGGGGCAGAGCTGGATGGAAAGGCTGTTTATCATGATTCTTGTAGCGGACTACGCGAATGCAAAATCAAAGAAGAACCAAGGCTACTTTTGTCTAAAGTACACGGATTGGAAATGGTAGAGATGAAGGATACTGATATGTGTTGTGGCTTTGGTGGTACATTCGCAGTTAAGTTTGATGCCATTTCATCGGCAATGGCTGAGCAGAAGGTGAATAATGCTTTGGAGCAAGGTGCTGAATATGTGATTTCTACAGATTTATCATGCCTGATGCATTTACAGGGTTACATCGACAAAAATAATATTCCGCTTAAAACGATGCATTTAGCCGATGTATTGGCAAATGGATGGTTAGAAAGTACGGAATATTAGTTAACTTTGTAATTCAGAATCACATTGTAGGTGATTTATAACACAAATTTTATTAATTTTTAAATCATAGTTGTAGATGATTAACATTACACTGCCTGATGGCTCTAGCCGTCAGTACGAAAAGGGCACAACTGCCCATCAAATTGCATTATCAATTTCTGAGGGTTTAGCCCGCAATGTTTTAGCCGCCGAAGTTAACGGAGAAGTTTGGGATTCATCCAGACCGATAGAGTCTGATGCTTCTTTAAAACTACTAACATGGAATGATACAGCAGGTAAAGCTACTTTCTGGCATTCATCGGCCCACATTATGGCCGAGGCATTGGAAGCATTGTACCCTGGTACAAAATTTGGTATCGGTCCAGCTATTGAAACCGGATTTTACTATGATGTAGATTTTGGCGACAGAGAGTTTTCTTCTGATGACTTTAAAGCTATCGAAGCAAAAATCATTGAACTGGCAAAACAGAAAGAGGTTTTTGTTAGAGAATCAGTTTCAAAAGCTGATGCAGTTAAGTATTTTACTGAAAAGGGAGACGAATATAAGTTAGATCTTATTGATGGCCTTGAAGATGGTAAAATCACTTTTTATACTCAGGGACAATTTACCGATTTATGTCGTGGCCCACATATTCCTAATACAGGGTTTATTAAAGCTGTTAAGTTGATGAATGTTGCCGGCGCTTATTGGCGTGGTGACGAAACTAAAAAACAGCTTACACGTATTTATGGTGTTACTTTCCCTAAAGCAAGTGAACTTACTGAATATCTTCATATGATTGAAGAAGCTAAGAAAAGAGATCACAGAAAGTTAGGTAAGGAGCTTGAACTATTTGCTTTTTCTGAAAAAGTAGGCATGGGATTGCCATTGTGGTTACCAAAAGGTGCAGCATTGCGCGAGCGTTTGGTGCAGTTTTTAACAAAAGCACAAGGTAAGGCAGGGTATGAGCAGGTTGTAACTCCACATATTGGCCATAAGAATTTATACATTACTTCGGGTCACTATGAGAAATACGGTAAAGATGCATTTCAGCCAATAAAGACACCGCAGGAAGGAGAGGAGTTTTTCCTTAAACCGATGAACTGCCCGCACCATTGCGAGATTTATAAAGTGAAACCACGTTCGTATAAAGATCTTCCTTTGCGTTTTGCTGAGTTTGGAACTGTATATCGCTATGAGCAAAGTGGAGAACTGCATGGTTTAACAAGGGTTCGTGGATTTACTCAGGATGATGCACATTTGTTTTGTCGCCCAGACCAGGTGAAAGAGGAATTTAAAAAGGTAATTGATCTTGTACTATACGTATTTAAATCATTGGGTTTCAATGATTATATCGCTCAGGTTTCTTTAAGAGATCCTGAAAACAGAGCAAAATACATTGGTAGCGATGAGAACTGGCATCTGGCAGAAACTGCAATTATTGAGGCTGCTGCAGAAAAAGGTTTACCAACAGTTGTGGAATACGGCGAAGCAGCATTTTATGGCCCGAAATTAGATTTCATGGTTAAGGATGCATTGGGTAGAAAATGGCAGCTTGGAACTATTCAGGTTGATTATAATTTACCTGAGCGCTTTGAGTTGGAATATACTGGCAGCGATAATCAAAAACACAGACCAGTAATGATCCATAGGGCTCCATTTGGTTCTCTTGAGCGTTTTATCGCAGTTTTGATTGAACATTGTGCTGGTAATTTCCCATTATGGCTTTCTCCTGAACAATTTATTATTCTTCCTATCTCAGAAAAGTATGAAGAATATGCAAAAAAAGTTTCAGATGAACTAAATAATTCCGATATTCGCGGGCTGATTGACTTTCGTGATGAGAAGATTGGAAGGAAAATCAGAGACGCAGAGGTTAAAAAAATACCTTATATGTTGATTATTGGTGAGAAGGAAATGGCTGAAGGAAAGGTTTCTGTAAGGAAACATGGCGAAGGCGATTTAGGTGAAATGACCCTGCAAGAGTTTAGTGAATTATTAATTAAAGAAATAACAGTTTAAATAAGATACAAATTTGGCATTAGGCAGACCAGGATTTAATAGGGGACCACGTCCTCCTTTTAAGAAAAAAGAAGCAGAACATAATATTAATCAGTTTATCAGGGCACAAGAGGTAAGATTAGCTGGAGATAATGTTGAACCGGGGATCTATCCTTTGGCAAAAGCTTTGGCCCTTGCCGATGAGTTAGAATTGGATTTAGTGGAGATTTCTCCGAATGCAGTTCCTCCAGTATGTAGAATAATCGATTACAGCAAGTTTGTTTACGAGCAAAAGAAAAAGCAGAAAGAGATTAAAGCTAACGCTAAACAAACTGTTATTAAGGAGATTAGATTCGGACCTAACACTAACGATCATGATTTTCAATTTAAACTAAAGCATGCTGTTAGTTTCCTTGAAAATGGTGAGAAAGTTAGAGCTTATGTTCACTTTAAAGACATATAATAAAAACAGGTTATGCCAAAAATGAAAACCAATTCCAGTGCTAAAAAGCGTTTTTCGCTTACTGGAACAGGTAAAATCGCAAGAAAGAACGCATACAAAAGCCACATCTTAACAAAGATGTCGACTAAACGTAAGCGTAACTTAGGTCAAACATCAATGGTGTCTGATGCTGATATGGGCAACGTTAAACGTATGCTTGCAATCGGTAAATAATTAAATTTTTAACCAGGTAACCGGTAGTAAGTTTGCTGTAATACGCAACACCGTTTATCAAAAACAACAAAAACATGCCACGTTCGGTAAACGCAGTAGCTTCGAGAAGAAGAAGGAAAAAAGTCCTAAATTTAGCCAAAGGCTATTGGGGATCAAGAAGCAAGGTTTTCACCATTGCTAAAAATACGGTAGAAAAAGGTTTGCAATATGCATACCGTGACCGTAAAGTTAAGAAAAGAGAATTTCGTGGATTGTGGATTCAACGTATCAACGCTGGAGCACGTCAACACGGTATATCTTACTCTCAATTAATTGGTAAATTAGCCACTAAAAATATCGGTTTAAACCGTAAAGTTTTAGCTGACTTAGCTATGAACCATCCAGAAGCTTTTAAAGCTGTAATTGATGCAGTAAAATAGATATAACTTAAGTTATAAAATAAGGGAGCTATTAGCTCCCTTTTTTTATGTCGTATATTTTATAAGTTAATGTGCTGACCGGCAGTGATGATATGTTCTTTGTCGATTCGACTCATAAAAGGAACTTTTCCAATTACCTTAACCCCGCTATAGTTCTGGATGTAATTTTCTGTCTCCGCATTTGCAGGGCCGTTGAATATTAGCCCCTCTACAGAGATCTGGTTTGCTTTAAGGACTTCTAGCGTAAGTAAGGTATGGTTAATGCTACCAAGGTAGTTCTGAGAAACTACAATAACCTTTGCATCAAGTGATTTGATCAGGTCGCATATAAGTTCCTTATCGTTCAATGGTACCATTAAACCTCCCGCGCCTTCAATAATCAGACTGTTATCCGTTATCGGTTTTTTTATAGAATCAGTGGTAATGTGAACACCATCTATTTTGGCCGACAAGTGGGGAGAAAGTGGCTGGCCGAGTCTGTATCGTTCAGGGTGTATAACTGTTTTGGTATTGCTTATCAGGTTTCCAACAAATAAGCTATCGCTTATTTCCAGATCCCCTGACTGAATGGGCTTCCAATAATCTGCCTGTAGTTTTTCTGTTAATATTGAGCTTACAATTGTTTTACCAATACCGGTTCCTATTCCGGTAATAAAATATGTATTATTCATGTTCTTTTAATAATATGAGTTGGTCTACAAGCATCTTAATCTCTTCATCGGTATTAAACAGATGTAAGCATATCCTTAGCCGCTCTTTGCCTTCTGCAACGGTAGGGCTTAAGATAGCACGAACATCTATACCTTTATTTTGTAATGTTTCGGCAGCAAATTTAGCTTTTTGGTTGCTGTTGTATATAATAGTTTGTATTGTACTTGGGCTTGGTTGAATATCCTGAATGCCCGAGTTGCTAATTAAGCGTGAATACAAAGCTATTTTCTCTGCAATTAATGGGCGGTAATCTGTATCAGTCAGCATTTGGTAAGCACTTCTTATAGCTGCAATAGCATGAATAGGAGCTGCTGTAGAGTAGATGAAGGAACGTGCAAAATTGATGAGGTAGTTGCGTAATGCACGGCTTCCTAATACAATTGCCCCATGGCAGCCCAATGCTTTGCCAAAAGCAACGATGCGTGCAAATACTTTATTTTCCAGGCCCGCCTGCTGTACTAACCCCCGTCCATAATTCCCAAAAATACCCAAAGCATGCGCTTCATCAACAATCAGGTTTGCCTCATATCTTTCACACAGGTTATTTATTTCAGTAAGTGGCGCAACGTCACCGTCCATAGAATAAACACTTTCTACAACCACATAAACATTTCCTTTTGCAACTTTTAGTTTGGCTTCAAGGTCGTTAAGATTGTTATGTTTAAAGGAATATCGGTTGGCATGAGTTAGTCGGGCACCATCTATAAGACTGGCATGAATCAATTCATCAGATATAATGGTATCGCCGCGCTGTGCTAAGCTTGAAATAAGACCTACGTTGGCATCGTATCCAGAATTAAAGACAAGACCATTTTCTGCATTATGGAAGTCAGCAATAAAAGCTTCAGTCTCTTCAGTAAAAGCATGATTGCCACTTAGCAAACGAGAACCTGCAGCGCCATTACCATAATGTGGCATATGCAATAAAGTCTCATTGATTGCATTTTTTAATTGAGGCGATCTTGCAAAGCCCAGATAATCATTAGAGCAAAAATCAACRGGGAAAATCTTTGCAGATAATTTCCTTAATGAGCCTTTTTCTGTTCTGTTGAGTAGCCTTTCGTTTATGAATTGCTCAGCTTTATTCATTTAGTGCTGTTCTGGGGCGTATTAGTTTTTGTTTAGCTGTGATATAGATTTTTGCATTTGAGACATCATATTTGTTAGCGTTTCAATAGTAGGTTCAGGTGTAGGGTCGGGCAGGGTAGATGAAATATAAGCTTTTGCTTTCCATATTTCAAGAATATCTTCCGCTGCTATGGTATAAGGATCATATACTTTATTGTCTGAGATTAACTTCAGTTCTTTGTTTTCTTTAAAGCGGTTGCCGGCTCTTTTATAAACCACACCTTCATTCTTGCTCACAATAACATAGGTTTCGCCAGTTTTTACATCATTCCAGTTATCCATATATTCCCCTAATATTACGCTTCCCGATTGGATAGGTAACATAGAATCGCCAACGATTTCGAAAGCTCTGAACGTTCCTTGTTTTAGGAAGGGCAATGGCAATTGAAATTTGGGAAGGTCTTTAATATACTGTGGATCTGCGAAGCCATTTAAATATCCGGCGCTAGCTTTAACAGGAACCATCTCGATGTTCTCATTGTCGTCTTTGTCGACAGATATACTTAGTATCCTAAGGTTCGAACCCTGGCTTTTTGGTTTGGGTTTCCAGCTGTCGTTTATATTTTCATTGATAAATTCATCTATAGTCAGTTCAAAATATTCTGCTATTTTCTTTAGTAAATCATATTTTGGTTCCGCTCTGTCCTCTTCGTAAGCACCAATCAATGATCTTTTAATTTCCATTGCATCAGCGAATTGCTGCTGTGTGTGGCCTTTTTTCTTTCTTAAGTACTTAAGGTTGGATGAAATATTTGACATAAAATAAAAATTTAAAATTTATTTGTTTTTACTAAAATAGTTAGTATTATTGTGCCAATAAAGTTAGTATTATTTATTTGAATATCCAAAAGGAGTACTAATTAATTTAGTTAATAATAATTTAAGCTTAAGGCCATGAAAAAGTTCGTATACATTGTAACAGACAGAAACCGTACTAGTTTACACGTTGGAATGAGTTCTGATTTAATTAAGACGCTGGATTTCTACAAGCAAATGCCTTGCTTGTTTTTTGATAGCAGTCAACAACTTACCAGATTGGTGTATTTTGAAGAATTTAAAACAGAAGCACAGGCTTTAAGCAGATTTAAAATAATGAGCAGATTCACCAGGATGCAAAAGGAGCGGGTTGTGAGGTCATGTAATCCTGATTGGGTAGATTTAACGATAGGGTTGGATTTTGAGCATATCATTTCCAGCAAGAAGCTGATCAATCAGGTTAACCTGCCATTTACTATGTACTCTTAAAACAAAAAAGGCTCGAATAGATATTCTATTCGAGCCTTTTTATACGATCATTAAATAACAGTCTTACCAACCAGGAGCAAATGTTAAACCAAAAACACCGGCTTTAACATCTTTACGTTGGAACGGGAAAGCATAATAAGGTTCCAATACAAAGTAACCAAATACATTCACCCTAACGGAAACACCGGCACTTAGTGCTGGTACTCTTTCAGCAGGTTTGCCGTTTGGCAATAACACACCATTAGGCTGGCTTTTGAAAGATACTTTTGAATCTTCATCCCATGCTAATCCTGCATCAAAGAACAGGTTTAAATCAGTAAATAAAAACTTAGAAGGTATTTGAGCTAACTTTTTAGGGCCTGTAAATGGTAGGCGGACTTCAAAGTTCACTACTGCTATCTTACTTCCAGATAGCTGATTGATATCGAAGTTCCCTCCTAAATCATTACTCTTATACATAGAGTTCGCTTCGTAACCTCTTATTAAATACGGATATCCTGCATACAATGGGTATAGGTTTTCGCCATCTCTTCCAATCCTGATGTAGTTATAAGTTCTGGCTGCAAAGGTGAAAGGTTTAACACGCACATATTTCCTTAAATCAACCGTGATGGCCGAGAAACTGTAATCGCCAAAATATTGCTCGGCTCCAACTCTATATCTAAATCCATCAAGAGGAGAGGTTACCCCCATAATAGAGTTATCGCCAACAAATGATGCATTAGCCTGGAAAATAGTAAATGAATTAAATGGTATACCTAATTCCTGCGAAGCCTGATCTGTTGGTATTTTTTTCTTTTCAGAACCAAGATAGTATGAGCCTGTTTCATCATAATAATTACTTATACGATCTATGCGGTAACTATAACGAGAAAATGCGCCGCCAAGTTCAAACCTATGTAC
>NZ_JBFTIZ010000331.1:0-4643 GCF_056395165.1 Pedobacter sp. 10L46_2 | reverse complement strand
ATCGCACTCCGAGCTAATCTGGATAAGATCATCATTGCTTGCGACCACATGCTATATGGAGAAGAACCTTTTAATGAAGACGGAAGCTAGTTCCTGAAACTCTTCAATACTGCCAAGCAGGTGGTCATATCTATTAATACCTATTGTGTATGACTTAACTCTTCTGGTTTATCTTTTCAAAATTAGAAAAACGGTTTTTTAAATCTTATCCAAAACCAAAACACAATACCGGGTTAATTCACATAGATGTCTCAGCGGGTACTATATTTTTACGTTTTTGTTGGTGTGTTGTTTTGTCGTGGATTTGTTGTAATTTCAAATCAACCCTTCTGGTTTTTTTATTATGCAGGTAACCAGTGATTTATTTTATAATCAATTGCCAGAATATAAACTGCCTCTGGCTGAATTGATAAGAAATGAGGACTTGTTTTATCAGGTGCCCCAGGATTGGCATGTGATCATTACTGACATTAAGGGATCTACTAAAGCTGTAATTCAGGGACAGCATGAAACTGTTAATCTACTGGCTACCGGTAGCATTGTGGCAGTGCTGAATTTCGTATTTAAAAGAGGGATAACGGTTCCGTTCTTTTTTGGCGGGGATGGCGCGACCTTTATAGTTCCTCCATCGGTATTAGATGTGTTGATGGATTTGCTACTGCTTTATAAAGAAAATGTTCTGCTTAACTTTGGGCTTGAACTCCGGGTGGGTACCTTGCCCGTACAGCAAATTTATAGCAAAGGGAATGAACTTAGGATCAGTAAGTTCAACATTGCAAGATCTTTTTCCATTCCTGTAGTTCTGGGAACTGGATTAAGTTATGCCGAACGACTGATCAAGGCTGAAGACTATTTGTTTGCCCAACAGGGGGATGTTACTGAGGTTCTGGATCTTAGCGGGATGCAATGCCGATGGGATAAGATCGGGCCTCCTGAAAATAGTAGTGAGGTGGTCACACTTTTGGTTGTCTCTGGCAAAAACAGGACGCAATCACTGGTGTTTAGTAAAGTGGTTGCATTGTTAGATGATATTTATGGGGAACCACGGAAGCGGCAGCCAATTTCAGTTGCCAAACTTAAACTCAATACTACATTTAACCGCCTAAATCGAGAAATGCGTGCAAGGATGGGAGAGATCAGGTTTTTTGAACTGATCCGTACCTGGCTGATCAATTTTTATGGCTTCATCTATTTTCTTACAGCACATGGCAAGGATTATCTGAACCGTCTGGTAGAAATGTCCGATACGTTGGTGATTGATGGAAAAATAAATACCGTAATTTCTGGGAATGATACACAAAGATTGAAACTGCTCCGTGCACTGGATATATTGGAAAAAGAAGGAGAGATTATATATGGTGTTCACATTAGTAATGATGCGATCATGTCTTGTTATGTGCGGGATCTGGTGGATGGACATGTTCATTTTGTAGATGGATCAGAAGGAGGTTATACGAAAGCAGCGATGATGGTGAAAGCTAAATTAGTTTAATAAAATGGTAATTTTAAATAGATAAAGGAAGCAAAATGAAAAGAATATCAAGAAGAAATGCACTAATTCTATTGTCAATTGGATTGTTTGTAATTGCTATTACACAAATCATTTCTCGTTACGTAGGATTGTCTGATTTATTAAAAGGTTCGTTAGTAGGTATTGGCTTTGGGCTTTTAATTTTGTCTGTAACATTTGGCAAGTTTAAAACGGTTTATTAAACATAAAACTTCTTTATTAATTATGAAACACGAAATTCGATTGACATTAATGTAGTTTAAGGCTGCTTTTTGTATGGTGCAGAATTATATAAACTAATTACCATATTATATAATCCCTTCGGGCCCCGGCCATGGTACCTTTGTATTGTAAATAATAGAAAGATTATGGCATTACAAGAAAATATAGAAACCACTTCTTTTCCCGTCCTGGGGATGACTTGTGCCAGTTGTGCGGTAAGTGTAGAATCTATGATAGGCGCACAAACCGGTGTAAAACAAGCTGAAGTAAATTATGCTACCCAAAAGGTAAAAGTAACCTATGATGCAGGGGTGATCCAACCAGAGGGAATGCAAAAGGTTGTTCAATCCATAGGCTACGACTTAATTCTGGATACTGAGAAAGGAAACGAAAAACAAGAGCAAGTACAGGCCGACAATTATAAAGCGTTAAAAAAGAGAATAATTGCCGCAGGAATATTAACCATACCTGTAGTAGTAATAGGCATGCTTTTTATGGATATGCCTTATGCCAATTACATTATGCTGGTATTATCTGCCCCGGTAGTTTTTTACTTCGGTAAAGACTTCTTTATAAACGCCTTTAAACAAGCAAAACACAGCAGGGCAAATATGGATACGCTGGTGGCATTAAGTACCGGTATCGCCTTTATTTTCAGTGTGTTTAATACCTTTTATCCTGAATTTTGGCACCAAAGAGGCTTGCATCCACATGTTTATTACGAAGCTGCTGCGGTAGTTATTGTGTTTATCATGCTTGGTAAACTACTCGAAGAACGTGCTAAATCCAATACTTCATCTGCCATTAAGAAACTGATTGGGTTACAGCCAAAAACGGTGATGCTGATTACGGATGAGGGAGAAAAAGAAATAGAGGTTGCGGATGTAAAAGCGGGCGATAAACTACTGGTCAGGTCAGGAGAAAAAATCCCGGTGGATGGCAAGGTTTACGAAGGAAATTCATTTGTAGATGAAAGCATGATTACCGGTGAACCTGTCGCGGTTTCTAAACAAAAGGACGATAACGTTTTTGCAGGTACCATTAATCAAAAGGGAAGTTTCCGCTTTATAGCCGAAAAAGTGGGCAGCGAAACCATGCTGGCACATATTATTCAGCTGGTACAGGAAGCCCAGGGCTCTAAAGCACCGGTTCAGAAACTGGTTGATAAGGTAGCCGGGATATTTGTACCTATAGTGATGCTGATTGCTATAATTACGCTGGGTGTGTGGCTGTTATTTGGCGGCGAACATGCCTTTACGCAAGGGTTACTGGCTATGGTTACTGTATTGGTGATTGCTTGTCCTTGTGCGTTAGGACTGGCAACACCAACAGCAATTATGGTTGGAATAGGCAAAGGTGCAGAGAGCGGTATTTTAATTAAAGATGCCGAAGCGCTTGAGCTTGGCTACAAAGTAAACGCCATTGTTTTAGATAAAACCGGAACCATTACAGAGGGTAAACCAGAAGTTACTTCTATACACTGGGCCAGTACTTTACCAGAAAATGCAGATGTGTTAAAACAGGTGTTTGCTGCTATGGAACAAAGTTCGGAACACCCATTGGCCGAAGCAATTTTTAATCACCTTAAAAAGGATGGTGTAAAACCTGCAGGCATTACAGATTTCGATAGTTTAACCGGGAAAGGGGTATCCGCAGTTTACAGCGGTAAGAAGTACTGGGCCGGAAGCCATAAAATATTAACTGATCATAATCAGTTAATATCCAGTGAATTGAAAGATCAGGCTAAAGTATTACAAGATCAGGCCCAAACGGTAATTTATTTTGCCAATGAAACGCAGGTGCTGGCAGTAGTATCAATTGCTGATCAGATAAAACAAGGCTCAAAAGAGGCGGTTTCAAAACTTATTAAGCAGGGCATTGAGGTTTATATGCTTACCGGTGATAATAAGGAAACTGCTGCTGCGGTGGCTGCTGCAGCTGGTATAGAAAACTTTGTAGCAGAAGTATTGCCATCTGATAAGGCTGAGTTTGTTAAAAAACTACAGGCTGAAGGCAAGGTGGTTGCCATGATAGGCGATGGTATAAACGACAGCCAGGCATTGGCACAATCAAACGTGTCGATCGCAATGGGCAGGGGTTCTGATATTGCCATAGATGTGGCAAAGATCACGCTGATATCTTCAGATCTTTTGCAGGTGCCAAAGGCGTTAAAATTGTCTAAGAAAACTGTTAGAACTATTAAACAAAACTTGTTCTGGGCGTTTATTTACAACCTGATAGGAATTCCAATTGCTGCAGGGGTATTGTACCCGGTTAATGGGTTTTTATTGAACCCAATGATTGCCGGTGCGGCTATGGCGTTAAGTTCTATATCGGTAGTAAGTAATAGCTTAAGATTGAAATTTGCGAAGTTGTAATGGATGCGCTCGTCATGTAGCTCGATCGTCATCTCGACGATAGGAGAGATCTCTTGAAGTAGCCTTGAAGCAAACTAGCCTAACCAAGAGATCCCTCGGTTCCTCGGGATGACGACGAGTGTGTTAGCCGAATGACTGGCATAGTACCATTACAACAACAATTCAAAACATAACATAATAACAACAATTAAACTCAAAAAAAATGCAAACTTTAAAATTCAAAACAAATATTAAATGCACAGGTTGTATTGCAACCGTAACGCCTCATTTAAACGGCTTAAATACCATAGAAAACTGGGAAGTAGATCTTGAAAACCCGGATAAAATTTTAAAAGTGGAGGCGGAGGATGAGCTTAAAGCAACAGAAATAATTGGTACCTTAGAAAAAGCCGGTTACAAAGCCGAAGAAGTATGATACTAGCTGATTAGATATGACTTTATATGTAAAAAATATGGTTTGCGACCGCTGTATTATGATCGTTAATGAGCGGTTGCAGAATCTTGGTTTTTCGGTTAAACAAATAACCTTAGGT
>NZ_JBFTIZ010000330.1:0-4648 GCF_056395165.1 Pedobacter sp. 10L46_2 | reverse complement strand
CATATATTCTACCAGTTTCGCGATTCATCATTACTGGATTGTATGTATTATCTCGATCATCATTATCGAATATTCTCATAGGAATTATTTCAAAACTTGAATGGTGGCTATTTACTTTGTTAAGTTGGAATCCTACATAGCACAGTGAAATAAGTATACCACCTAAAAGGATATTAGTAATGTTTGCTTTCATGCCGTTTAATTTAGATCGAATGAAGGTCGTAAAAATAAATTCAAGTTTTATGAATTATGCATTAACTAATATTGGGAATATTCATTTATTGTTTTTACCTTAGTGTTATCAAAAGGAGAAAAGGCTATAAGCCTTTCTTTTTTGGTTAAGAATATGCATTAGCTAATAATTGGAATAACTCAATTTCAAGTCCTGTGAGTGGGTGATCCACGAAGGGCAGGCAAAGCATAAAAAACAGAGAGCAGAGGCAGGACATATAGGGGCCTGCAGGAAGTAGCAAATATAAGCTACTAGACATGTTTAAGAGCCCCGATGAGAACGTAGTCGGGGCTAATGGTAAAGCCCTTGTGAAGGATTGGCTTCGGGATGATGACCTGGTGTACAATGAAGCAAGGCAGATATTGCCCAATAGGGGTTGGTTTAGGTTGATTTAGCGTAGGTGTGGTGCCTACGCTTATTTTATTGACACTTTAAAATTTATTATATGGAATTATTTGATCTTTTCGGGAACAAATCGCAGTCTGTCTCTTCTGGAGCGATAATTTCAGAATGCAAAAAATACAGGTATCGATTATGGCGTATTTGGGATCAAACGAAACCAGCAGTGCTTTTCATAATGCATAACCCGTCAAAAGCCGATGAAGTTAATTCAGATCCAACAATGACCAGATGTGTGAACTTCGCTAAATCATGGGGGTTCGGTGGTATTTGGATTGGTAATCTTTCTCCTTACCGCGCAACAAATCCTGATGACTTGAAATGTTTAGCGCCTGATGAGTTGCAGCCTAAGGAAAATCAGAATCATGTAAAAGAGATGATGAGTATTTGTTCAATGCATATTCTGGCATATGGCAATCCATCTAGAGCCATGTTAAAGCCAGACCTTACAAAGTATGATTGGCATTATCTGAAACTTACAAAGCAAGGTAATCCGTATCACCCATTATATCTGAAAAGCACACTTAAACCTTTAAAATTCACAACAAATTAAACATTAATAGACACTTAAAAAACAAAATTATATGAAGTTTGGAATGAGAAACATGTTAGGGTTGGGCTTTATTGCTGCCCTTGCAGGATTAGCAGGTAAAAGTAAAGAGCAATCAGCTGTTGAGGCATCTGCTCCATTTGGAACAGCGAGGATTGCTTTTGGTAGTCCAGTTTGGTTTGGCAAATCTCAAAAGCAACGTAGGACGAACCGGTTGAAGTTCTCTAAGAATGCTAAGTTAAAACGTGGGAGGGGGTAACATGACCATCTTCCGCACAATCACACTAACAATCATCGTCGCTCTGGTCATCTACGCAATGGTAGCAGGCGATTTTAAAGGATTTAATAATACTTATTTAGGATGAAAAAACACGAACTACTCGAAAAAGCAATGCGGGATTATCCTGCTGGGACTGTTGCACGGTTTGGAGGCAAAGCGCCTGACCACACAAGCAATGGAAAGTTTCAAATAACCGACCTAAATCATAACGGAGATATTCAGGTTATGTCGGACAATGGTAGCGATTGTTTCTATGCTGATGGCGAATGGGCTATACCCGTAAAAGACTCCATCCTATCCGAAAAGTGCGCAATACAGGTTAACAATGAACGTGAGTTTAAGTTGTTGATGGAGCATAGAGCCTACCACGGTTGGGATGTGTTCAATATACAAGATGGAGATGCTAAAGCTCCTAATCCTATTATTGTTAGGCATACTAAAAAACCGGTATTTCTTGAGGAAGGATGTGATAAGGGTTTCGGAACTGAAGGCTATAAAATCATCCCCTTCCAAGACTTCGCAGCAGAGGCTGGGATTGAAGTACCTGTGTTTGCAATGACCAGTGAGGATAATGTGCCGCTTTATGTTGGGGATAAATACAGCCATGCATATTATTCTGATGTATCTGCCAAATGGATGCTTGGTATCAGTAATAGCGTATTTAGTAATGACAGCAAAGCAGTGTCAACTCCAGATCAAGTTAAAGCCTTCTCCACCAAAGAAGCAGCCGAGAAATGGATTGAGCAGACGAATATACCTCAACAAATTCGCATTGAGGGCGATGGTGGTTATGCTATCGTAACCAAAGATAAATTAACACTTCATTCTACTGGTAAATACGGGCCTCGACAAGGTGTATTTATTGATAAGGAAGATTTAGTTAAAGTGTTTGAAGCCTATCAATCATTGACTTCATGCTAACCATCCTATTCACCATCCTGATAGGTGTTGGGATGGATTTATACACCAGGTACTTGAATAAAAACAAATCGAAATGAAAATCAAACCAACAATCGGGTACGTCCTGATAATACTTATTGCAGTGGGATGCTTATGGGTTGTATGCCAATCACCTTGGTGGTTACTAGCGGCTTCAGTAGCGTTTGGTATACTTGGCGTAGGACTACTATCATTATTTGCCTGGCTATTTAAAAAAGAGGAATCATGAAGGAGCCATGCTGCAACCCTAAAGTTAGGGAGGAATTAATGAAGTCAGACCCGACTTTAACACATGTTTACTTTGATCTATCAAACATTGGTAGACTTGACGGTAAAGGATCAACTAAAACTGGACAGAAAATAGAAGTTGGTTATAATCACACCATGAAGTCTGGTGAAGTGCGCGAAAAGACAAGAAATACATTTATTACTCACAATTATTGCCCTTTCTGTGGCAAGAAATATAAATAAGATTCATATGAACAACACAATCATTTTAGAAAGAGAGAATAAAAATCTAAGAGAACACCTGCAAGACGCAGTAATGTTAGCTGGTAGGTATAAGAAAGAAATGGGGCTTACCGATCAGGAGGAACTTGAAAGGTTGAGCGCTAAAGCTAACGGAACCAGGTTTAATCCAAAGGACTTTGACGTTGCAGACCGCAACGGTGAACAATAGCTATGAGCGGAGTAATAACTTTCAGCAGGGTATTCCCCGCGTATCATCCAAGAAAAGGACAGGCAACATATTTCGTGGAGAAGCTATGTAAAGGTTTTCCAGAATATTCAGCGAATGACTTTACGGCATTAAAGAGCCGACCGACATTAGGAATATTTGATCTTATGGTACTTGCAATTGATAAATGGGCTGATTTTGCCCCCAAATCCCATACAATCCGCTCAGGTATCAGATGGAAAGTTGGTGATAAGTTTAGCCCTAGGGTTTGGTCAGGTAAGCCATACACTTCGAAGATGATTACAATCGCTCCTGATATCGAGATTAAGAAGATCTGGGAGTTTGAGATAAAAGGCAATTCATTTTACATAGATGGATATCCAATTTCGCCTGATAAACTGGAGTATGTTGCTGAAAATGATGGTTTATCGAGGCACGATCTGCAAGATTGGTTTCAATATCCTAAGCCGTTTAAAGGACAAATAATCTGTTGGAACGAATCAATTAATTATTAAGGACATGACAGACCTAGCATTAGAACAATTCAAAGACACCCTCCAGGCAAAGCAAGATAACGCAGACTTAGGACTGATTGAGATTAAGCTTAACAAGCACGATCTGGTTACTATTGATACGGTGAATCGTACAATAACCACATCTGGAGTATTGTCTTTCAAAGAGTTCGATTGTATTACTGAAGTATACAGGGGGCTGAGATGAGGCGCGTACTAACTGGCCTGATCGTTTTGTGGGCCACTCTTTCAGTCATTGCATTGGTTTTAGTCGGAATTGCACGGAAACCTGAGGGCAGAGATTACAGCGGTTATGGTGCTTATCAGGGGAGGAGGTTTTAACCATGCTCTTCAAAACAGTTTTCGCAATTATAGCAACAGCACTGGTGTGTTTAGCGATATGGATTTTTAATTAACATACTAAATATAACGTAATGAAAATAGAAGATGTAAAAAAGCAAATGAAGGAGTATAAAGATTTCTTTGGAGGTAATTTGATAGATGTAGACGAAATAGACGCTTGCACTAACAAAGGTGAATTAAGGCGCCTTATTGACCGACATTCAGAGCATATAGAAATGCAGTGTAGTGATGCGTTAGGTCATTTAGACAGGTTAACAGAACGATTATTTATTATAAAACATTAATCCATGAACAACCAAAACACAATTAAGCCGGGGATGACAGAGAAAGTATGCGGAACTTACTTCAACAGGGATCGTAACGATTTCTATGATGAGACAGGGTGCTTATTACCACAAGGTCATAACGGGCCGCATAGGTGTAAAGAAAAGCATGGAAGAATAGTAGAATGGGAATACGATTTCGATTGTGGTTGTGATGACTGTAAAACAGATGATTTTTCGGACATGTGTATAGTTTATGAATTTTTAAAAGGAGGAAAATAAAATGGAAGAATCAAAGGTAAAGATAGCAGAGGAATACGTTTCATCGCTTAAGCGCTCCGATATGTTTCCCGTTAGAGAAGCCATCGCAACGGCATTTTCAGACGGGATGGATAATCAATATTTATCTCAACCAGGATTTAATGACCTACAAC
>NZ_JBFTIZ010000329.1:0-4693 GCF_056395165.1 Pedobacter sp. 10L46_2 | reverse complement strand
CTGTTACCGTGATCCCGTTTTCTTTAAAAATTTGTGCATTCCTTCCGTAACCAATTCCAGGTATCAAAATATTTTTCAGAGATTTCTGAACAAAAAAATCCTTTGTCAGTACAGCAGATTTTGCCGGCTCAAAGCCCCACATCTCCTGTTTTTCGCCAAATGCTGATTCCCAGAACTCTGGTTTTCCGGATTCATTAACCATAATCTTTATATGCTATTGAGTATGCAATTTACCAAGAATACTCAACAGCTCACCACACGAGGCTCAATGCAATAGTAATTAAACAATCAAATGACTATGGCCTTCGTTCAACCTGATTTAAATAGAGTCAATTTTATTTTCAACTCTTTTCCAGACTTCTGTGAATCCAAGACTTTCAGCCCCGTCTTTACCTTCTACCATTCCATTCAAAACGAGCAGTTTTTTATCATCGCTAAACTTATATCTTAGTTTATACGTCTTTCCGGCTAAGGCATAGGTAGCGCCCTGGGTTTCGCTCTTAATAATTTCAGAATAGGTCTCATTATCGTTTATTACATAATTACCCTGATGAGTAATAATAGATCCGTTTTGAGTGATCCGCATGTTAAAAAACTTACCATCTGCATCAAAGAATTTCAACAAACCTGGAATTGCCACCCTGCTTTCAGAACCATTAGTTGCCAATCGCGTTAGCTCCCATGCGCCATTAAATAAAGCGGAATTCGATTCTTGTGCAGAAAGTTTGGTAAAAGAGACAAATAGTAATAAAACGATTGTAATACCTTTGAGCGTTAATTTTTTCATGTTATTTGGTTATAACACTAATATAAGAAATCAAACTAAAATCTAGAATTTTTCATAAGTCTGCTGTCATATTACCTCACAGTAGAAATATTTGATTGCAGATTTAGCGGAAGTTACTATTGACTTTGTTAAAAATGTCCGCGCACAGATTACAAAATAGCGGATACATTTCACTTCTCATTCAACCCTTTTCACATTTACATAAAAGTCACTATCAATACTTAACGATGAATTGCTGGTTGGCGTTATACGCAGTTCCTTCCAATCTTTAGTCGGATTAAGCCATTTATCACTTGTAAGATTGGTTTTAATAGGCATTACAAAATCCGACAAACAATTGCTAAAGCGATACCTCAATATGTTGTCACGTATGCTGTACTCAAAAGTAGGAATATCTTTCTCCCGCAAGTACTGATTAAAGAATGGCTGCAGATTCTTACCTAAAGTTTTTCCGATAAACCTTTCAACCTCAATTGAGTTCACTGTTTTATGATAAAACTCGCGGTTAACAGCCCTTAACATCTTACGGAACTGCTCATCATTATCAACAATAGCCCGAAGCATATGCGCAATTGTCCAGCCTTTTAAATACATGTGTCCACCAGCATCCTCATAAATTCCATAGCGTCTTATGATTGGTTCAGTATTCTTAATCCGGCAAATAGTTCTAGCTTCAAAGAACTCTTTGGCTGCCTTTTTACCATATTGACTTTCAATAAAAAGCTCTTCGGCATACCCTGCAAATCCTTCCTGCAGCCATCTGTCAGTAATATCTTTTGTTGTAATGCTGTTTCCGAACCACTCATGCGCGACTTCGTGAACCACCAGCCTATCGGTCTTTAAATCCCACGTACTTAAGTATTTTGCATTTATCCTGCCCAACTTAAATCCATTACCATAGGCTATAGCGCTTTGATGTTCCATGCCCGGATATGGTGCTTCCACCATTTTAAAACTATCTTCATAAAAAGGATATGGCCCAAACCAGTATTCAAAAGTTTTCAGCGTTTTGTCAACCTCATTTTTGAGGTAAGAATGAACCTTTTCTCTGTTGTAATCAATTACCCAATAGTCAGTACTTAAATTGCCTTTCTCGCCTTTATACATTTCTGGAACCCGCACATACTTTCCCACATAAAAAGCCAAACCATAATTGTTTATTGGATTTACTACATGCCATTTATAAGTAACGGTTCCATTACTATTTACTATTCGGCTTTTTAACCTGCCGTTACCAACAGCAACCAAGGTATCAGGAACGCTGATGGCCAATGAAGCACCATTATCGGGCTCGTCGCCTTGATGTAGTTTGCATGGGAACCAAACGCTGGCACCAATTAACTGAGATCCCAGGGTGATCCATGGCCTCCCTAACGAGTCAAGTTTCCATGATATACCACCATCCCATGGCGGATTGGTAGATTCTTTAGGCGCTCCTGAATAAAAGATGTCAATAGTAGCCTGCGATTTAACTTTTAAATCAGGAACTTTAAGAAACCATACATTTCCTTCCTTTTCGACGGCGATCTTTTGCTGTTTAAACAGTACGCTATCGATCTCTAGCGGTTCTTGCAAATCAATCTGCATAAACCTATTATGGTTACTTTTTATTACCTCAAAGGTGATACTATTTTTACCCTGAATTGTTTTTTTTCCAAAATCAGGTTCAATAGCCAATGCGTAATATTTTATATCCCACCATTCTCTATCTTTAGTTATACTACCCTTAAGTGTATCTTGTCGGGAAGGGACACTCACAGACTGAGCAAATAACCCGGCTTGATGGCAAATTAAAATCAGCAGAAACAAAAGAAATCTTAAAGGCATATAGTTAGCTTACAATAAACAACCAATATATGGATATTGAAACATATTCTGTATGTCGTATTTTCCCCCTAATATTGTCGCATACTCACAGCAACGGTACAGCATTTGGTCCCTAGATTTGTATTGTAACAAAACCTTACAATATGAAAAAGCATATTATAATCAATCTCTCAATTGCTATTGTTGTGGCAGTAATGGCTTCCTGCCAACCGCGTAATAAGGATACACAAGCCGTTTCAACCGAACAAAAAGAAACGGCAAACAACCAACCCATACAGCCAGCCGACAGTGGCTATGCTGATGTAAACGGGCTAAAAATGTACTATGAAGTTTATGGCGAAGGTAAACCCATTGTACTGCTACATGGTTCCTTTATGAATATACCTTTAAACTGGTCGCACATCATACCTGTTTTTGCCAAAAACCGGAAAATAATTGTTGCAGAGATGCAGGGCCATGGCCGCACAAAGGATATCCCTCGTGAATTTAGCTACGAAAATATGGCCGACGATGTGTCTGGCTTGCTTAAGCACCTCAAAATAGATAGTGCAGACATTTTAGGATATAGTATGGGCGGCGGAGTAGCTTTTCAGTTTGCAGTGCGCCACCCTGAGCAGTTACGAAGACTCGTGATACTCTCTGGTACCTATAAACACGACGGGTGGTGGCCGGATGTAGAGGCCAGTTTTGCTACAATGAATGCAGACATGTTCAAGGGCTCTCCTATCGAAAAACAATACGACAGTCTTGGAAACGATCCTAAAAATTTCCCTGCGTATGTAAAAAAGGTTCTTAGTATAGACGTAAAGCCTTATGACTGGTCTAAGGAAGTAAAAAATATAAAAGCTCCAGTATTTATAGCCATAGGTGATGCCGACGGAGTACAATATGAGCACGCGCTTGAGCTGTTTCGTGCTAAAGGCGGAGGCAAAATGGGCGATATACATGGGCTGCCTAAATCCCGGTTAGCTATAATTCCCGGCACAACGCATATTGGTATGATGCAGCATATGGATTGGATAATTCCGATGGTCAATGATTTTCTGGATTCTGATCTAAAACCAACGCCTCCTACATTTTAAGGCGGGCATTTCGATCACCGCCGTCATTCCGAAGAACTGAGGGATCTCTTGGTTATGCTACTCCAAGAGATCTCTCCTATCGTGACGGCGATTGTAATAACGGCAGCTGCCACAACAACGCCTTTCTTTTCATTGTAACCTTCATTTAGCTATATTCGTTAAAGGTTTCTCCTTATCGAAATCATTTAATTTGACAACTATGAAAAGTCTTTGTTTGGGTCTGCTTTTCTCTTTAAGTATTTTTACACTTAAAGCACAGTCAGATACTGCCGTTTTTCGCAGTGTTGCGGCTACCATTCAAAAAAAATATGCACCAGATAAGCGTTCAGTTTATTTTAACCTGGAGCTTACTGGTGATTCGGCCAAATTGGAAAGCACCTCTCAGGAAGCGCTGAAAGAATTTGATAAACTAAAGCCAAACACACCTTCAATTAAATTCAGCGGCGTATTGCTGCCAGAGCCCTCCTTACACGGGATGGAATACGGGGTAGCCAATCTCTCGGTTTGCAACAACAGAGCCTACCCGAAAAATGCGGCAGAGATGATGACGCAAATGTTGCTGGGCACACCAATTAAAGTATTTAAAAAACACGGAGGGTTCTATTTAGTGCAAACTCCTGATGGTTATATATCGTGGACAGATGTGGGTGCCATAACCCCCATGAACAAATCAGGTTTTGAAACCTGGCAAAGGGCAAAAAAGGTCGTATTTACTGCAGACTATGGCCATAGCTTCAACACACCCGATGAAAATGCGCAGCGAGTATCTGACCTGGTTGGCGGCAATATCCTCCAGTTACTTGGTGAAGAGAAAAAGTTCTACAAAGTAGGCTATCCTGACGGCAGAACAGCATATTTACCTAAAAGACAAGCCAGCCTGTACCAAGCCTGGGTTACCAGACCCGATCCAAATGCCGAAAAAATTTTAACCACAGCACAAAGCCTGTTGGGCGTTCCTTACCTCTGGGGCGGCACGTCCGGCAAGGGTGTCGACTGC
>NZ_JBFTIZ010000328.1:0-4693 GCF_056395165.1 Pedobacter sp. 10L46_2 | reverse complement strand
ATCCTGGCGCGGCATGGATTATTGATAAATTTGCTGGCTTAGGTGATTGTGGATTAGGATCTTTATCCTTTTTACATGAAATAAAGATACTTGTTAACGTTAAGGCAAACACTAAAGTTTTGGCAACTGGCGATAGGTAGTTTTTTGTTGTTTTCATTTTTAAGTTTTTGTGAAATAAAATAGTGTAATGTTAATGGCCATTAACGTTATTACCCATAGAACGAGCCTCATTATGAAAAAGCAACAGGGGTAGTAAATTATTTAAATTTTTAAAGTATTTTTATACTGAACTAAGGGCCAAGTGTTATGAGTTTCGAACTATCAACCAGCGTCATTTATATTACACCTGAACATGACGAAGTCTATACTTTTATAAAGGAAATAGACAATAAACAAGGTTTGTACACCTTGGATTTTAATAATGTAGTTGTTCCTGAGAATAAGATTAAGGTAAATACACACACTAACTTTAGTGTGCCTTCCTTAATGACTAAAAACCGTATCATTAATTATCATTATGATAAACTGGTTGATAGTATTGTGCGTTTTTTGATAGATCATAATCCGGCTGAGGATTTAATGAAAATATATCGGAAGAGAGAGGTGATCTACTTTGAGCCTATAATAGATGATTCTGAAAGCCCGGATGATAAAGAGCATTTTAGGGAGCTTACAGATAAATTAAATAAACTGATAGGAATGGCAAATAGTGCTATTAAAAGCCGTTTCAACAAACATATTGTAGTTATTTTAAACTACCCTCCAAAAACGCATCATCTGCATACGATACGGATTTAGTATGGTATATGGGATACTAAAAATGATTAGAAATGACTATTTATCAAGTTTCTGCTCATGTCTATATTAGTGATAGCTTTCACTAATTAGACTTCTATGAAAACGCTAGTAATTTCTAAAATTCCTGCCTATGGCAGTTTTTCAAAAGACGTAAAAATCTTACAAGAAAGATTAATTGAGCTTGGGTTTGATCCGAAAGGTGCAGATGGAATTTATGGAATGAATACCCAGCAAGCTGTGATCTCATTACAGCTAAAAAATAAGTTACAAGGATCGGGGGTTATAGGCCCTAAAACTTTAGGCTTGTTAAAACTGGTTGTATCTGATATTTCAGTAATAACGGATAGTCCGTTGATTACCAAGGATATTAAGAACAAGAAAGACAGGCATCTTCATCCAAACATGCGCCAGCGATTAGAGGCATATCTTTTTGCAAACGGGAATATTCCGGATTTCTGGACGAATAAAAAACTAAGCTCGGTTTGCATTGCAGTACAGGAAGCATTGGCAGAACTGGGTGTTAAGGAAAACGGGAGAAACAACTATGGAACTGACGTTGGCGAAGTGCAAGGTACTACCGGGGGGTTTACGCCGGGCGGAAATGGAGATGCATGGTGTTTGGATTTTGCCCAGATGAAGGTGGCAATAATTGAAGATTTCTATCAAAAGGAATCGCCGGTTCCTGCTACTGCTAATTGTGTGGATTGCTGGAAGGGATCTGAAAAGGTGGCCGGCTTAACCACATCGGTACCAACGATTGGCACTTTGGCTTTAGCACAATATATAAACAATCCAACAAGGGGTCATGCCATGGAGTGTTATGAGCTGCTTGGAGGGGGGCAAATGCGGACTGTTGAAGGGAATACTTCTGCAAATGACATGACTAATGGAAACAACTCCGGTTTTAATGTGAGGAACCAGAAACTCAATAACAGAGACACCTTAAGAACGCTTGGATTTGTATATGTATATCCAAATAATCAGGTTCCTACATAAAAGTGTATTCTACTTTAAATATTTTAAGTTTAAACCAATTATTGCTAGTGTGCTTATTATTGTTATTGTGGCGCTAACAGAGATAGAATGTAGGATTGCGGCACTTCCGCCTACGCCAATAGCTCCAAAAACTGCGACCCCAATAGCTCCGGCAGCTTGCCTTACGGTATTTAATGCAGCAGAAGCAGTACCTGACAATGATTTATCTACGCTGGATAAAATACCGTTAGTCATGGCGGGAACGGCAAGTCCCATACCCATCGGTATAATTAGAAATGGCAGGAATAACTGCCAGTAAGGTGTATTATCTTTAGCTATAAATAGCCCTGCAAACCCAACAGCAAACATTGCGAGACCTATTATAATTGGTTTCCGTATACCAAATTTATTGATTACACGACCGCTGATGAGATTGGAAATAACGAACCCTACAGTTAAAGGTAGAAAAGCCAGGCCAGCGTTGAGCGATGAATAATGGAGTACGTTTTGCAGATAAAGACTGAGTGTAAAAACAGTTCCATAGTAAGCGCCATTTAAAACGGCACCAAGTAAAAGCAGTACGTTAAACGTAGGAGCGTCAAAAAGATGAAGCGGCAGCATCGGGTGATTCACTCTTTTTTCGATAGTTAAAAATGCCACAAGCGTAGCGGCACTAAAAAGCAGGCCTCCAAATATTACCGGATCTTTAAATCCAAAGTTAGGCCATTCTATAATTACCGCAATCAGTGCTGTAATGGAGAGCATCCAGGTAATTTGTCCGGCGATATCAAATCCTTTGTTAACCGAGGTCTTATTTTGTGCCAGACGAAAACTGAACAGGAAACCAGCGAGACAAAGCGGTACATTCACAAAAAAGATATAACGCCAGTTGCTAATCTGGATGAGTAAGCCCCCAACGATAGGACCGGCAGCTATGGCGGCACTTCCTGCCGCGGTCCACAAACCTACTGCACGTACGCGCTTTGCAGGATCATGAGCAAAAGCCTGATTAAGTATGGCAAGAGAACTAGGGATCATGGTGGCCGCACCAACTCCCTGCAGTACTCTAAATGCAATGAGGGTAGCTGCGCTTCCGGCAAATCCACAACCTATAGAAGCGATCCCAAAAATACAGATGCCAAGTTGAAATATACGTTTTGCACCTAAAAGATCGCTTAAATTGCCGGCAGATAGCATAAGCACTGCAAAGGCAAGGGTATAGGCATCTATTACCCATTGTAAGGTAGTAATACTGGCATGATAGGTTTTGGCAATAGGAGGCAACGCAATATTTACAATAGAAACATCTAGCTGTGCAACTACAAAGGCCAGACTTGTTATTCCGACTATCCAGCCAAAGGGAACGGTATGATTAGGGGAAGTTGTTGTGTTTGATAAACTCATCGCTCGTTTTTGCAAGTGCAAAGGTGCACAGAAAGGACGGTTTTTTCTTAGCAGTTTCAGTTTGTTACTTTATTTTAGCAAAAATATTTTCAGAAATACTAAATCTCTTTGACTATGACCGGAATCGATAATTTCAGTGCTTTTATATTGTCAGCAATAATTGTAGTTATTACCCCGGGTATTGATACCATACTGGTTTTAACAAGAAGTATTTCAAGCGGGAAAAAAGCCGGTATGTACTCAGCATTAGGTGTAAGCACGGGCTTACTGGTACATACCTGCGCAGCTGCTTTTGGATTATCACTTATTCTCGCGAAATCTGCTTTAGCGTTTATGATTGTTAAATATTTAGGTGCAGCCTATTTAATTTATATGGGCTATAAGGCACTTTCCAGCAAGGGTGATCGTACAGCGTTAAAATCAATACCAGTTCAATATATAAGAATGGAAAAAATGTTTTGGACCGCTTTTTTAAGTGATGTTCTAAATCCGAAAATAGCCATGTTTTTCCTGGCTTTCCTTCCCCAGTTTGTTTTAACTTCGGCAATAAATAGCCCATTTCCATACCTTATTCTTGGGGTAGTTATCTTTTTGATCACGCTCGCATGGTGTGTTTTTCTGGCGCTGATGGGTGGGAATGTAGCTAAGTTATTTAACCGAAGTCCTAACACTGAAAATTGGCTGAACAAAATCTCGGGAGCTGTATTTATTATTCTGGGAATTAAGGTAGCATTGACAAAGTCATAAGGAATAAAGTAATACGGAATATCAAATGTTAATTCTCAATTAGAAACATCGTCATTTTTAATTCCTCTCCTGGTTTTCCTTACCTCATCTTTTAGCCTTCCAAAATTATAGTTCAGACTGATTCTGTATGAACGGAGATAAGATTGGTTGTGGCTTAGCTCTGTAAAATCGAACCCGGTGGTGGTTGTTTTAAGGGTTCTGAACTTATAAAAGGGATTATTTAATGCTGCTGTTAAGCTTAATTTTCCTTTGATGAGTTCATGGCTGCTGCTGAAACTGGTATTTACTTGTCCTTGTGTTATAGACTGAAATGTTTTGGAAGCAGGGTTTTTTCCAATTACACTGAGGTTTGCGCCCAATCTCCATTTTGGTGTTGGACGATATCCGCCTGTTAAGGTAAAATTGTAAAACAAATCTTTAGAATGTGGTATCACATTTCCTTCAGTTTTAATATCCAAATAATTAAAGCTCCCATTAAAATTAAAGTTCAGACTCTTGGTTACCGTATATCCCAAATTGAGATCTGCTGCCAGAACAGCGCCTTTTCCAATGTTAGCAAATGTATTTCTGGTAATTCCGGACGTCGGATCATAAGTGAAAATTCTGAAATCCAGATTATCAAATAATGAATAAGCTAATCCAAGATTAATAGAAACTTTACCATTGTGGTTATATCCTGCAAGTATGTTATTCACAGACGAGGGCATAAGGTTAGGGTTGCCGGTTGATTCTGTATTTGGGTTACTTCTGTCTACAACAGGGTTAAGCC
>NZ_JBFTIZ010000327.1:0-9246 GCF_056395165.1 Pedobacter sp. 10L46_2 | reverse complement strand
GGTCCTTAGCGATTCCCGAATCACTTAATATTTCAACGGGTATCCAGGCGCCGTCTTTCAAATATAATACCTTATATGAAAGCGGAATCCGGCAACCGCCCCATGGCCCATCGTCATACCAATAAACTCCGGATTCTGAAACGGTTTGGTTTTCAGAAAAATCATATTGCACATATTCGGTGGTGTTCTTTTTTGGCCACCAATGCAAATAGGGATAATTGGTATCCTTTGAATCGGCAGGTTCAAATTGATCTTTGATTGCCCCCAATAAACGCGGGTTATCTAATGAAGAACTCACCTTACTTAAAGAGGCAATAGTTGGCGCAGGCTGTGGTCTGGCTGAGGAAGCCTCATAAGGAATCCAAACGGTCATATCACTTGATCCGCGATTTGCCCAGGCATAATATGGAATTGCAGTAACCTTTTGTTTTACCTGAATTAATTCATCGGAATTCACTTGTCTTTTAGTACCTGTTCCTTCAACAGAGATCTCCTGGATTTCGTTTAATTTTTCTTTATTAAATGCTGTAGTAGTTTTGGCATCTTTATCGACCATGATATTTTGAACCAGCCCGTCTTTGTTGTCTTGCCCCTCAAGGCAGTATACAATTGGTCCACGCTGAAAAGCAAATCTGCCAACATCATCTTTTACCTTCGCATTGGCAATCACCTTCTGAACTTCCATTGGCAGATCGAGTATAAGTTGATCTCCTTTTTTCCATTGACGTGCTACAACGGCATAACCCTTGATCATTTTATAAACTGCAGGTTTTCCGTTCAGCAGTAATTTGAAGGACGATTTAGCCTGATCCATATAGGTATACAAATCACCCGGTACAGGCGACTGAGCAGCCCATCCCGGAATCCGAATATTGAGGGCAAATGTGGATGATTTCTCGGGGTTGATGATGATCTCCACTTTTCCGTTCCATGGATACCCTGTTGTTTGAGTAAGTGTGACTTTAGTTGCTTTAAGATTTACCTCAGCCGTATTACTCATAAATAAGTTCACATAGAGGTCATTGTTGTTCTGTGCATAAACATAGCCTGGTACAGAGGGCAAAAAACGGGTCATATTAGAAATACAGCATGCACAGGCAAACCAGGCACTGCGCTGATGTTGGTGCATAGAAGCCAGGGGATTGGGGTAAAAGAAACGATCGCCACTTAAAGATACACCTGAAAGTAAGCCATTGTAAAGTGTTCTTTCTAAAACATCCATGTATTTGGCATCACCATGTAACTGGAACATTCTGCTGTTCCAGTAGATATTAGCGATGGCTGCACAGGTTTCTGCATAGGCAGACATATTTGGCAGTTGATAAGCCTCCCCAAATGCCTCTCCTGCACCAGTAGCTCCAATACCGCCGGTGATGTACAGTTTTTTATAAACCACGTCTTCCCAGATTTTATCTATAGCGTTAAGATAGTTCTGATCGCCGGTCAATGCGGCAACATCAGCCATCCCGGTGTACATATAAGTTGCCCTTACTGCATGTCCAACGGCAGTACGCTGGTCTATAACTTTGGCATTTGCCTGGTTATATGCATCACCCTTAGGACCCCTTACATCCAGGAAAAACTTGGCAAGATCCAGATATTTCTGATTGCCCGTAATGCGATAAAGACGAACAAGACCTATTTCAACTATCTGATGACCCGGATAGATCTGGAGTTTGCCGGGGCCGAAATCTTTGACCAGCAAATCAGCATTCTTGAGGGCAATATCAAGTAAAGTTTTTTTTCCTGTTGCCTCATAATAGGCTGCTGCCGACTCAAATAAATGGCCTGAGTTGTACAGTTCATGACTCAGTTCCTCTTCCTTTTCCCATCGTTTACTTCCTATCCATTCATGAGGTTTCTTTGCATTTGCCGTACGAAAAGTAAATAAGTAGCCGTCCTTTTCCTGTGCCTTGCCAATTATAGTAATCAGCGAATCTATATAATGCTCCAGGGCCGGATCTTTCTTCACCTGCATCGCATATGAGGCACCCTCAATTACTTTGTATACATCCGTATCATCAAACGTAAATTGAGAAAGCTTACCTTCCATTTCATGTGCAGCCATTAAAAAGTTGTCTATCCTTCCATTATCTTCACATTTTTGCAATGTATAAGGGATTGTGACTGTTGCGTTAACTTGCATTTTTGGAGCCCAGAATTGGTCGTTTACATGGACATGCGTAAAAGCCACAGGCTGTATAGGGTAATCTTTCTTCTGCTGCGCGCTGGCAGGTAGAACAGCGATTCCGACAGCCAGTATCAGGAGTGATGATTTCATTTTAATATACTTAAATTCTCAAAAAACCGGTTATGGCAACTTATTTTCCTTCAAAAATAGGCTTATTACCAAGTACTAATGAGGCATTTATTAACAGTTATTAGATGAAATTTAACTATTTAACTAATCTAATCCCCTTCAATGTAGGCTGTACCACTTTTATATTACCCTCGGCATCAAACTCCATTTTATCGATACACACTTCACGGTTATAACCTGCAGACTGCCCCATGCTCAATCCTGCCGGACGAGTAAAGCGATGGTAAACAATATACCATTCATCCTTACCCGGCACCTGAATAACAGAATTGTGTCCGGTAGCGTAAATGGCCTGTGATTCGTCTTTAGAAAGAATCAGGTTATTTTCCGGCAAACTGATTTTACCTGTTGGCGAATCGGAAACACCATACCTAACACCATAGTCTGCATCTCTCGTATCATTCTGCGACCATAAAAAATAGTATTTTCCATTTCTGTAGAAAACTTCAGTGCCTTCCCTGAAAGTTTTATCTGGAGTGATGACTTTAATTGATGAAGAGTCTATCGATATCATATCTTCATTCAACAAAGCTACAGCCATATAACCATTACCCCAATACAAATAACTTTTGCCTGTTTTAGGATCGGTAAATACATCGGGATCGATCTCTTGCCCACCTTTTATTCCTGCAGGCTTACCTGCAATCAGCGCCTTACCGCTATCCTTAAAAGGACCAGATGGGTCTTCAGAAACAGCAACCCCTATTTTTTGTGCAGCGGTAAAATAGTAATAGTATTTGTAGCTATTACCTACCTTCTTTTCTGCGATGGTAGGTGCCCATGCATTTTTCTTAGCCCAACTTACGTCTTTGAGTAAATCGACAATCACCCCTTCATCTTTCCAGTCCACAAGGTTAGGGGAAGAGAAGGTTTTAAAATAAGTTCCTGACCAGTCATGAAAACCATCGCTGGTAGGGTATAAATGGTATTTTTTAGTTTTCTTAGAATATAGGATTTCGGGGTCTGCATAGTAACCATTCAATACTGGATTCAGATCGATAGCAGCCGTAACTTCATACACAAGGGGCTTATGCCCCGGCAATGTGATTTTTACTTTAACAGGTCCTTTCGTAAAGTCAAAAGGTCCTTTCGGACTAATGCTCATACCAGGAAGCAGCACAAATTCCGGATCGAAAGACCTCAATGAAGTCCCGTTTTTTACCGGAAGGTAAACCTTTGAGTTTAGGGTATCGATCACAATGTTATTTTTCTTAATCGCCGGTGATTGTCCAGACCCCATTACATCCGCTCCGGTGTACCATTTTTTTAATAGGACTGCCGCTTCTGCAGTTGTGATTGGCAATACAGTGCCATGGCGCGGGTGAAAGTTCATCCTTTGTTGTACTGTACCCGGACGCGCCACATAACCTTCTTTTAACTTATCAGACACTGCCACCCGAATTCCTTTTTCACTGTCTTCGGTTTTGTAAAACAAGTGGTATTTCCCGTGGTCGAAGACGATGTCTCCATCAATGCAGGGACCATTTGTCGGGCTGAAGAAGAGTTGTTTTGGCTCAGTCTCCAGATCCGTAAAATCCTTATTAGCATACGCCCAATAAATGATATCAGGACCTGCTCCATGTTTCATCGACCAATAGATCATATACTTGTCTGCTTCTTTATCGTATATAGTTTGAGGTGCCCATACACGTAATAAGCTGTCCTGATTAGGGAAACGTTTCTGGATATTGACAATACTTGAAGTCCAGTTAACCAGATCGGCAGATTTCAACAATACCATTGCCCTATTAGAATCCCAACCTTTTGCAGCCACCATATCGGTAACCACCATATAGAAGGTCTTACCATCGGCTCCACGCAAAATGTGCGGATCACGTACACCTCCGGTAGAACTTATTACTGCCGAACTGATCACAGGTTTATCAGCATTTAGCGCACGGTAGGTATAACCATCGTTGCTTAAGGCAAACCTGATGGATTCCTCCGTTCCGTTATTTCCTGTAAAATAGGTAAAAAGGTAAGCCGTTTTTTTCGATTGCTGGGCAGAGGTGGTCCTTAAATTTATGATAAGCACCATGGTACCGAGCACCAGTGCGCGTAGACAATAACTGATTTGTATATTCATTTGTGGTTCATTTATGTTATTATTTTTTCACCAACCGCAATTCGTAGATGCCCGCGGTCTCTGAGCCATCCTCTGCAACAAATTTAACTCTTAATTTTGAAGAAGACGTTTTTAGCATTTCCCGTAGTAGGTCAGTCGCAGACAGTGGGCTTCCTTATTTTGGTCTGTCAGTTCATAGCTGAACCAACCTTTGGCAGTACGCCAGTGTCGATCCTGGAACACCCCATTACTAGTCTGCTCTGCTTTAAAAAAATGATCAGACTCCGGTTGTTGTTCGCCCGGAAACACCATATCTATAGTAACGCGGGCAAGTTCATCGGCAATCCGTTGTTGTTCAGCCATTTTCTTCTTTAAAGCCTCCAACCCTGCTTTCGTTTCCACCTGCCAGTAAACAACATACCTGGAATCGTGAAGCTTGTAAAAAGGTGTCAGTTCCAACGTCTTGTATTGCTCGGGATAAATAAGATCGGATGCTGTAAATGTCAAAGCTTTGCCCTTCACCGGCTTGATCAACGAATCCTTATTCTGTCCATCATGAACAAACATCGGCATGTCCTGCAAGGGATATTGTTTTCCTGATGCAATATGCCCCATCCGGCTTTCATCAGCAAATAAACCCTTTAAATTGGCAGTATCTGTTTTGGCAGCAAGCAGAACAGGCCCATGCAGCACCGCCGCATAGTTCGATCCATCCGGCAGTTGTTCGGTATAAGTCTTCATCGGAAGCAACAGTTCCACCCGATCGCCCTTTTTCCAGGCCCTTGTGAGAGAAATATAGCCCCCTGGCGTTGCATTAGCAGCCACTGCTTTTCCATTCACCAACACCTGCATCGCTCCTTCCGGAACCCATACAGGATACCTGACTTTCAAGGTAAAACGGCTCGCTTTTCCGCTGGTCATCGTAAAAGTTGTTTTTTCTGATTCCGGAAATTGAGTCTGCTGCTCAAAACTTAGTCCTTTCTCTTTCCAGTTTAAACTGGAAGGGATAAATAGATTCAGGTACAGTATATCATCCTGAAACGCATAGATCAACTCATTGTATTTGGCATGATTTTCTAAACCTGAGCCTACGCAACACCAAAAACTCGTTTCAGGCTGGGAATACACCCGGTAATGTCCAGGTCTCATAGGAGTGAAATAGACAAATCCTCCTTTGTCTGGATGTTGTGAGGATAAAATATGGTTGTAAACGGTACGTTCGTAATAATCTATATAACCAGCAAGCCCCTCTGACTCATAAAATAGTTTTGTAAGTTTGAGCATATTGTAGCTGTTACAAGTTTCTGGTCCTTCTACACTATTGATCATTCCCGAAAAGTCGTTTAGTGGATTAAAGTGTTCCCTCACACTATTACCTCCATTCGCTACTGTCCGATGGTGTACCACTTCATTCCAAAAGAACGAAGCTGCTTTTTGGTAGATACTATCTTTATTCAGATCAGCTATGCGCTTGAATCCGATTACCTTTGGTATTTGTGTATTGGCATGAATCCCATTCAACTGATCTTTACCCTGAGCCAATGGATCCAGGATGGAATGATCGGAAAACTGATAAGCCAATTTTAGGTATTTCTGATCTCCAGTGATTTCATATACATCGGCCAGTACTTCATTGATGCCCCCATGCTCGGACTTCAGCATTTGCTGAATCTGCTGGTCATTCAATTTAGAAGTTAACCAAACAAACCAATCGCTGTATTTGATCAGCATTTTTTTTGCATCAACATCGCCTGTATACAGATAAGCATCACGCAATCCGGCAAGTATCTTATGGATATTGTAAAGTGGTACCCATTTACCATTGAGGCTAAAAGTTCCGGCGTCTATTTTTCCCCGGGCTATTTCTTCCCATAGTTTGACGCTGCCAGGCACCCCGCCGATGTAGCCTGTCGGACTCGCATCCTGACATTTCTTTAGTTGCGACAGCATATATTTGAGCCGCTTTTCTATCCTTTGATCGCCAGTAGCGGCATACATCAGCGACAGTGCAGTCAAATAATGTCCACCTATATGTCCATCCAACCCGGTATTTTCCCAATTAGGATAACTTTGTACATTTGGCTTTAATCCTGCTTCTCTCAGATAAGGCATCAATAACCGGTCGACATCCAGTGCCAGCATATAATGCAGGTCTGTCTCTTGTGCTTGCTTAAAAACACCATTCAGCAACCTTACCTCTTGTGATTTAAACAGCTTGAAAGGATACTTTTGCTGTGCAGGTAACAGGCTCCAGGAAATACTAAGCGACAAGCAGACACCATACTTCAAAAACCTTCGAATTGTTTGCTTACCAGTCATTTTATTTATAACTAACCTTCAACATGACAAATGAATTTGCAGGCAATTTCAGTGCGGCAGTTTTCCCTTTTAATTTGAGTGCAGCTTGTGTAGGAGCAATCGCTAAGGGTTTATCGATCGTGTTTTGATCAGTCAAATGGCCTTTTAATACAGTCAACTGAGCCTCACTTCCTACTAATTTTAAACCCTCAAAAGAAACTTGCTTGTTCTGTTCAGTATCTCTGGTGTTGACCAGCTTCACGATCAGTTCTTTCTTCATACTGTCGACCACTGCCGATACATACAAACCATCCAGACCAGAAACTGACTTTCCTGCTGCTAATGCAGAAGCAACCTGAGTCCCTTTGTTGGTAGAAAACAACTTTTGAACGTAGTAATTTGGTGTACCGTAAATATTCATATTGTCTACCCAAATTAAGTCAGGAGCCCACTGCCAACCTTCTGTATTAGCAAACAAAGGCGCATAAGAAGCCATATTTACTACGGCGGCATTACGCTCCAGCCCAGTCATAAAGGCTGCTTCGGCAATTGCCGCCTGCCAGATGTTTCGGTTACTTCCTGTAGTTTTTCCATCTATATGAGCAGCGTACTCACCTGCAAAAACCTTTGCTCCCTTACGATCGTAGCTGTCGTATCGGGAAGCATTTTTCAGAAACCATTCAGGAGAACGGTAATAATGTTCATCTATGATATCTGCCCCCATTGTACGCAGTTCTTTGTCCAGAAAATGAAACCGATCACTATCAGGATCTGTACCCGAACTGTAAATCAGGTTTATCTTTGGATATTTTGCTTTGATGGCCTTTTGAAAGGCTTTGGCGCGTTCAATATACTGCGGCCCCCAATTCTCATTGCCTACACCCAAATACTTCAAATTAAAAGGTTCAGCATGCCCCATTGATGCCCGGACCTTACCCCATTCCGATGAAGCATCACCATTAGCAAACTCAATCAGATCCAAAGCATCCTGTACATAAGGATCCAGCTGATCCAAAGGAACTACTTCGGCAGTATTGAATTGACATGCCATTCCACAGTTCAGAATTGGCAATGGCTCAGCCCCTATATCTTCTGCCAATTGGAAATATTCAAAAAAGCCCAGTCCAAAGGTTTGAAAGTAATCAGGTGAAGGGCGATGTGCGAACTCCGTATTCCAGCGATTCATGATTAACTGACGCTCCTCTATTGGCCCTATTGTTTTCTTCCACTGATACCTGTTGGCCAGATCGGTTCCTTCTACAATACAACCACCCGGAAAGCGGATGAAACCTGGCTTCATGTCTGCCAACATCTGTATCATATCTGCACGCATGCCTTTCTTACGACCCTTCCAGGTATCTGCAGGAAATAAAGAAATCATATCCATATCCAATACCCCATTCCCTTCAAACCAAATGTTCATCTTAGCTTTTGCTGCTGTAGTACCAGCTTTAAAATTCACCTCTTGTTTCGCCCATTTCCCTGATATATCAGTCGGTTTTAATACACCAGTTCCTAATATATTATTCTGTTCATCTACCAATTCTACATGCAATGTGATTCCTGGACTCTGCTGTCTGTACATCAGGGAAAACTCATATTCAAGGTCTTTTTTTATACCCATCCCACCTTTGAATCCCTCATTGGTTAACCCGGCCTGTCCTTTTGCAGCATCTTTTATAGTCGCTCTAAGAAATCTTGGATTAGCGAGCTGAGCATCTTGTCTGTTCAGCACAAGCAGGTCGCCCTCTTTGATCTTATCGCCTTTTACAGACCACCCCATCAATGGCTTTAAAAATTCAAAAGACCGGTTCTTTACCATTTCGGCATAGATCCCACCATCGGCTCCCATGTTAATGTCTTCAAAGAAAACGCCCCACATAGTTGGTGATATTTTTCCCTCAGACTTAGCCGCATTGACCACAATAACATCATCTTGTTGTGCACTCGCCCTAAAAAAAGTCCCCGCAATGAGCAGAGCGATTAAATTGCTTTTGTATTTCATCTTAACCGAAATTGAAAAAAATTTATACTTGGTTATCATATCTTGTTTATCAGATTGTCTTCACTGAAGAAGTCCCGGGATTTTCAGCTCAGTTAAGGGCTAATGTAGGAATTTTAAATTAAACGTCAAATTAACGATTATTAATTTTGTAGCTTTGATAATTATTTTTATAAATTGCTTTCATAACTCAAGAAACCAAGTAAACTACTTTTGACAAACGATCCCCTCAACATGATAACCTATTCTGACCAAGTGCGCGTTCTGGTTGCAGTCGACTGCATCATCTTTGGCTTTGACGGCGACCAACTACAAATTTTATTGATTAAAAGAGGATTTCAACCAGCAAAAGATCAATGGAGCTTAATGGGTGGCTTTGTCGGAAAGAAAGAAACCCTGGACGGTGCAGCCGAACGCATCCTGTTTGAACTTACAGGACTAAAGGATGTTTATCTGGAACAGCTGAGCGCTTATGGAAACCCGGAACGAGACCCAATTGAACGTACCGTATCAGTAGCTTACTTTGCATTAATAGACATCAATACTTACAAAACACAGATC
>NZ_JBFTIZ010000326.1:0-4733 GCF_056395165.1 Pedobacter sp. 10L46_2 | reverse complement strand
CAAATACATCATTTGCGGCCTCATTAAAAAACCTGAGTATTGGGTTGTAACTCTGATAAGGGACATTTACAAGTGTATCTCCCTTTAAAATCAGATTAAACAATGTATCAGTCTCCGGAATAAGTACAGAAGATATTGAAGGCCATTTTGGATAGCTGAACTCTGCTCCATTCAATGGAAAACTATTCAGGTCTTTTAAATTGTGGTACCCTCCTCCTTCAACAACCGAGGCATTGCCTAGCTTTAATGCATATATCAAGCGATACAAACTCCTTAAAGGAATTCCTGGTTCAATTAGAAAACGCGTTGCAAAACCGAAATCACGGGTTTCCAGCTGACGTTCCAAGACAGTTGTAATATTTTCCTCTGTGGCATTACCAATCTTTAGTTCTGCATCACGGGTAATTTTAAGATTGAATACACCCTCTATAGTATCATTTGGAAAGAGGTATGATAAGTTATGCTTAATGATGTCTTCCAAAAAAACAACGTATTTATGCCCATCATTCTCTAATGCATACAAGCGTTGTAAACTCTCTGATGGAACATTGATCAGTTCCAATCTTTCAGCACCAAGTGCATCTTTCAGAATAACTAACTGATAGAGTTTATTGTTTTCGGCAAAAAAATCGGTAAGGTCTTTATCAATACAAATTGAATAAATGTAAGCCAGTACTTCGTTAAAGAACAGGTTTACGATCTGATCTGCTATTTGTGGAGGGATGGGTTTGTTATAAATCCAATGTATATCGTTATTGGTCAGTTGCGGAAGTATTTGGTCTGCAACGATTGCTCCAAATTTTCTTTGCTGCCTGTTAATTTCTGTTTTGGCAAGCTCATAGTTTCCCTGACCATCGATATTGTGCCGGTACTCATCAACAGCCATCAACACCGGCATCCTTACCCGATAAAATTCATCCAGATTAGATGAATAAATAGAGAGAAATTTAATCCTTTCTAAAATTGGAACGGTATCCTTTGCTGCTTCCAGAAGCACCCTTTCATTAAACCCAAGCCAGCTTAGATCTCTGTTATAAAACACCGCTTCTCCCATAAAGTTATTACATTGTTACCAGAGCAGACGCAATAATAAAGGCTAATACGGCTGCAACAATACCAAACATAAAAACATTGTAGGCAATTCTTAACAACCTGTATTTACGACCTAAAACTACACCCTGGGCGTATACGTCTTTTATCAGACTACCGTATAAGAAATCACGATCATCCATCATTTTAATCATCCCGCTTTCATAGTCCGGCAAACTCATCCGGTAGAAATTACCGAAGAACAGTAGGTTCACACGTTTTTCCTTAATGTCGTCTGGTGTAAATACACCCGTCGGAATTGAGGGTCTGGTGGCAAGTATAGAAAACACCATAGTAACCACGCAAATGATTAGCAGAAGTAGTGTTGGAATAATCAGATGAGGGTTATCTTCGAGTTTACGCAAGAGTACACTTAAAATAACCGAGAGGATAATTGAATTGGTAGATATCATTATATGAGCCTTATTATCGGCCATATCGCTTAAACGCTGATGGTTTGTGGAGGTGATTCTGAACATAGTTTCAATGCCACGCCCGGGCTTATCACTTTTATTCTTTTTATCTCCTTTTGTTTCTTTTTCTTTAGAATCTTCAATTTTAGAAACTCCCGTTATATCCACGTTTTGTTCTTTTATGAGTTTATTTTCCAGTTCAGCAAGATTTTCTGCTTTCTTAGCATTAAGCAGCTGCTGGCAAAATTCGGTATGGTAATGGTGTGCTTTAAATAGCGCTATTGTTTTAATTCTCCAGTTAGTCTTGTCAATTTTATGCTTAACAAATGCCTCGGCTTCTTTACGCATTAACCTATTGCGTTCTTTAAACCTATCACTTCCCAGATGAAAAAGATCTGCATCACAAACAATTTGCTGCAACAGTCCCTCTGGGTTTTGAGGCATCTTGGTAGCCATAATACAACCTTTTACCTGATCAATTACTTCTGGAGAAACATCTTTATCAGATAAAAAATCGTTGGCTAAATCCGCTCCTTTTATTTCATGCTGAGTGCAATCAAAAAAATATCCCATATCATGAAACCAACTTGCGGCAACAACAATAAAGAAATCCTGGTCAGATAGCTGGTAATGGTTAGCAATTCTAACTACGTTTTCAACAACCTGTTCCGTGTGATGTAAATTATGATAAATAAAACGTTCGTCTTCGTGAGACTGAAACAAGCTTGCAACATGCGCTCTGAGCAGATCTAATAATTCCCGGTATTGCATTTTTCAGTAGTTAATAGGTACTTTATTAATTGTATAAATATGGTGTAAGTATAGCTAATCTGCAAATTTTAGTTTAGCCTTCATCAGAAAAACATTATAAGGTTTCCACATAGACATCAGAAAATAGAATTCATCGCTATTCTCATTTACCGGATGCATAAAGGCGCCATACAATCCCGGATATTCCGTTGCCTTTACTAGTGTTTTCTCGGAGCTCCAGGGTCCTGTAATGTTTTCAGCATCTCTCAATACAATTTCGGCTTTCTTTTCATTTAAATAAGTGATTATCCAGCGTTTAAACTTTTTATTGTATGCTAGCGAAAGCTCGCCTAAAGGTGCTTCAATTACCGCATCGGCACTACTCTCATCATTTTTAACCCAGCCCTTTGTTGTGCTCCAGTATTCGTAAGCGGTTTGCTTTAAAATGTCACTTTCCTTAAAACGGGCAAGGTGAGCTGATCCCCACCGGCCCGGAACGGTTCCTATCATATACACAAAACCATCTTTTTTAGCGTAAGTTACCTGAGCAAAATTACTTAAAGCCCCAAAGCGTATCTCATTACATTTAACCCAATTCTGACCATTGTTTGTAGATTTATATAAGCCAGAATAGTTTGTAGTCCAACTTCCAATGTTACCCCACTTTCTTACATCCATATAATGAACGTAATCTGTACCCGCAGCATGTATTGCCGCAGTTGGAATGGTTGTATGGCTGCCAGTACCATCAATAATATGCGGACTTGGAACAATCTGGTGCGCTACCATACCATCAAAAGTAAGCCCGTCCCCAAGATTTTTATCGCTCGATAACCCCAATACGTTTGACCGCCAATTGCCCGCTTTCCCTGGTCCACCCTCATTTACCACTTTAAAATCGTTACCATAAGTATCACCAAAAAAGAAACCTACTTTTCCATTCCCCATTTTCCAGGCTATACCTAAATCTGTACCTCCTACATCGTAAAGTTCATTTGTCTTATTTGGATTGGGCAAGGTTTCACCTGAAATGGTTTTACCTGTTACACGAGCCACTCGCTCCAAACTAATTGGAACAATATCTCTTTTTGCCGCTCTAAATGCATAAAATGATACTGACAACAAACTTCCTGTCAGCACAAGTATCCCGTTTCCGATGTATTTATTTTTTAACATATATCTATTAACCTAATAATCCCAATAAATCCTTTTTAGTCAGTGTCTTGAATATCGACTCTTCTGTTTTTATCAAATCTGTAGCCAAATCTTTCTTGCTGTCCTGCATCTTCATAATCTTCTCTTCAATTGTATCAGGGCAAATTAATCTTACCGCCACAACATTTTTTTGCTGCCCGATGCGATAGCTTCTGTCTATCGCCTGATTTTCAACTGCCGGGTTCCACCATGGATCAATGAGGTAAACATAATCGGCCTGAGTTAGATTCAAACCCGTGCCCCCTGCCTTTAAACTAATTAAAAAAACACGAATATTCGGGTTATCCTGAAAAGACCCAACCACTGCAGATCTGTTTCTGGTTTGACCTGTTAAATATTCAAAACCAATATTTCTATCAACAAGCTCTCGCTTTACCAGATCAAGCATAGTTACAAACTGAGAAAATACAAGAATCTTATGATGAGGAGACTTATTTTCTATCTGTTCAATTAATACATCCAATTTAGAGGATGTATTTTCATGTTTGCCTTCTTTTAAAATTGCCGGCGAGTTACAGATTTGCCTTAATTTTGTAATTCCCTGTAAAACATGCATACTACTCTTGGCAAGCTCATCTTCAGATTTACCTATCAGATAGTCACGAATTTCTTCCTTATTGGCTTCATAAATATCGCGCTGCTCTGCCCCCATTTCACAATATATCACCATTTCGGTTTTATCAGGAAGTTCTTTGGCTACCTGCTCTTTTGTGCGCCTAAGTATAAATGGATTGATCTTTTTTTGTAGTTCCAGAGCACTTCTTGTATTTTTAAACTGATCTATCGGCACTGAATAAAGTCTCTTAAACTGCTGCTTGGTTCCAAGCAAACCAGGGCAGGCAAAGGACAGCTGCCCATATAAATCGAAAGTATTGTTCTCTATCGGCGTTCCGGTAAGCACAACTTTATTTCTCGATCTCAATAAGCGAACGGCCTTATAACGTTGCGATTCCGGATTCTTAATTGTTTGTGATTCATCAAGAAAAATATAGTTGAACCTATATTCTTTAAGGAACCTGATATCAGCCAATAGCGTTCCATACGACGTTAAAATGATCTCGTAATTATCGAAATCATGAACTACCTTGGCCCGGTCTGAACCATATACAATCCGTATTTTTATGGACGGCGCAAACTTCTCTACCTCCTGTTGCCAGTTAAAAATAAGTGAAGCAGGAACTACCACTAAATTGGTATTATGATGACCTTTCTCTCGCTGTGAAAGGATGAATGCAAGTACCTGTATGGTTTTACCCAATCCCATAT
>NZ_JBFTIZ010000325.1:0-4753 GCF_056395165.1 Pedobacter sp. 10L46_2 | reverse complement strand
CTTAGAGACCATCCAGGAATATGCCGACTTTGTTGAGGTGACCGCAAAAGTGGAAGTATGCAGAGATACAAAAGACAATTTTTTTATTATCTCTTGCTCATGATGGTAAAGCAGACATATTATTAACCGGAGATGATGATTTATTGGTTCTAGAAAAGTATAATAAAACTACAACCCTGACGATAAGCGATTTCGTAAAAAGCTAATCATCTCCCCTAGGTTAATAAAAACTTATCTTTACCCTATGAAAAGCTTTATACCATACGTTTTACAATTCGGCAATTTGACCACTCAACAAATTGACTTTATTTCAAGCAAAGCGTATGAAGTAACACTTCATAAAGACGAACATTTCTGGGAAGCAGGAAAAGTGGTAACAAAGATTGGCTTTATTACGCACGGCATTCTTCGGGTTTTCTATTATAACAATGAAGGCGAAGAACATACTCGCTACTTTATCGAAGAAAACCATTTGATTCTGGACGGCCATGACGGGGAAACAAGCTATACCCCTTCCGAATATTTACAAGCCGTTACCGACACCAAACTCGTTGTATTTTCAAAAAAGGACTGGAAAGAAATTTCCGAAACCATTGCTGGTTGGGATAGCATCATTCAAAAAATAACGGCAACATATCTGAGAAAAAAATTAGAAAGAAGAAGTCAGTTGGTCTCGCAGGATGCCGCCACACGCTACCTTGAATTTCTCGAAAAATTCCCAACCTTGGTAAATCGTATACCACTATCATATGTGGCTTCTTATCTGGGCATCACCCAATCTTCATTGAGCAGAATAAGAAAAAACATTCGCTAAATCACTTTTTGCCAAATGGCAAATGATTCCATTTTTTATTGAACCAACTTTGCTACAGTAGTTTCAAAAGCAATAAAAAATGAAAACAAGAAAATTAGGAAATAGCGGATTAGAAGTATCTGCATTAGGTTTTGGCTGTATGGGATTAAGCTTTCCCGATGCACCTGGAAAAGGCGAAGTCGTTAAATTATTACGTTCCGCATTTGAAGAAGGCATTACTTTTTTTGATACAGCCCAAGCTTATGGCGACAATGAAGAATTACTGGGTCAGGCCCTTTCTTCGTTTCGCAAGCAAGTAGTCATTGCAACAAAATTTGGCTTCAGGGAAGGTAAAACAATGTTGGGAATGGACAGTCGCCCTGAAAACATTAGAGCCGTTGCCGAAGCCTCTTTGCAGCGGTTCAAAACCGATTATATTGATCTGTTCTACCAACACAGAGTTGATCCCAATGTACCTATTGAAGAGGTTGCAGGCACAGTAAAAGACTTAATCCAGGAAGGTAAAGTAAAGCACTTCGGTTTATCCGAGGCAAATGCAGAAACAATCCGTAAAGCACACGCAGTTCAGCCTGTTACAGCATTGCAAAGCGAATATTCCATGTTTTACCGCGACCCCGAAAAAGAAATAATACCAACTTTAGAAGAATTGGGTATTGGCTTTGTACCGTTCAGTCCATTGGGCAAAGGATTTCTTACCGGCACAATAAACCCCGACACAGAATTTGATAAAACCGACGGCAGAAGCATGGCACCTCGCTTCAGCAAAGAAAACAGAGAAGCCAATCAGGCATTAGTCGATTTACTTATTTCTATTGCAAAAGACAACAACGCTACATCTGCACAAATAGCATTAGCCTGGCTCTTGGCTCAAAAACCCTGGATCGTTCCCATACCCGGCACAACAAAATTAACCCGCCTCATAGAAAATATTGGTAGCGCAAACCTTTTGCTAACTGATGACGCTCACTCCAGAATAACCGCCGCATTAGCAACAATCAAAATCTCCGGCGCCCGCTACCCCGCACAGCTACAATCAATACTAGGCAAATAATAAAACATCACCCGCCCTGGTCTGTCGTCATCCTAACCACTACACCCGTCATCTCGAACGCAGAGAGAGATCTCTTGAAGTAGCATAACCATGATATCTCTCCTGGCGTCGAGATGACGACAACTAGACTCAGCACATCGCTACCACCCCATCATCCTGAACTTGTTTTGCTTCGCAGCTCTGACGGGTCAGGATCTCTTCTGAGCAAGCTCCCCGGTAATCCCCTTTTACAAAACCAGACCTTTTTTTAAAAACATTTGCGCAACCATTTGGTTGTTCTTATATTTGCAATCAAATGGTTGCATTATCAAAATTTACAAAATGAAAAGAACAATCGCACATCTTGTTTTAACAGCTCTGATACTATCATCCTGTAACAATACAAACCGCCCGGAACAAACCAAAACTCACGGCTACTCAGAAGTCAACGGGATTAAAATGTACTACGAAATTTATGGAGACGGCAAACCCCTTGTTTTACTTCACGGTGGCGGCTCTACCATTCAAACAACATTTGGAAGAGTTATTCCGATGCTTGCTAAACACAGAAAGATTATTGCTGTTGAACTGCAGGCTCACGGAAGAACCAGTGACAGAGGTAAAGATGCAACCTTTGAACAAGACGCAGACGACGTTGCAACCCTTTTAAAGAATTTGAAAATTGACAAGGCCGACTTCTTTGGTTTCAGTAACGGAGGCACAACCACTATACAAATAGCCATTCGCCACCCTCAAATTGTAGATAAAATCGTTCTCGGCTCTGCACTTTCTAAACGAAATGGAATGCCTCCACAATTTTGGGATTTCATGAAACAAGCGAACTTAACAAATATGCCCCAGGAGCTAAAAGATGCTTATCTGGCTGTAACACCTGATCCAAAAGGCCTTCAAATAATGCACGACAGAGACGCAAAGCGCATGGTAAATTTTAAAGACATACCAGACGAACAGATCAAATCCATTAAAGCCAAAACGCTAATCATAATAGGCGATAAAGATGTTATAAAACCCGAGCACGCTATAGAAATGAGCAGACAGATTGCCGACTCAAAACTAGCCATAATACCAGGCGTACATGGTGAGTACATCGGTGAAATAACAACCCTAAAATCCAATTCCAAAGAAGAAGACTATGTTATTCCAATGATGGAAAGCTTTCTCGATAAATAAGAAATCTTTAGGTATTTTGGAGCGCTTGGGATGTGATCAATCCTCTTATGCAACCATTCTCTCTCTCATTAGGTCCTATTATACAAATACTTACACCATGAGAGGACCATTCACCATCTTATTGCTCTTCACAGTCGCAATCGCTTTCGCACAACCCGACAAGACTGCGGCTTTTATCGATGCCTATGTTAAAAAGAGCAACTTCAACGGAACAATTCTGATTGCCAAAAAATCGCATCCCGTATATAAAAAAAGTTTTGGTCTGGCCGACTTTTCCTTAAACATTCTGAATAAACCTGAAACCAGATATAAAGTCGCTTCAATCACAAAGGCTTTCACCTCCGTACTCATTTTGCAACTGGTAGAGCAGGGAAACATAGACCTAGAAAAGCCGATCATCACATATCTACCTGAATACAAAGGCGCCGGCGGAAACAAAGTAACCATAAGGCAACTACTCAACATGACATCGGGCATGCGTAATATGGATGAAAACGGGTCATCGCTCGAGGGAGTACTAAAGAACGGGCTCCCTCAATATCAGTTACCAAATACCTCCGACCAGATGCTCGAGAAATTTTGCAGTATGGAACTGGTAAAAGAACCGGGCAAAGAATTTGACTACAACAATGCTGATTTTATTATCCTGGGAAAAATCATCGAGAAGTTGAGTGGCAAAAGTTTTGAGAAAGTTTTACGGGAAAAAATACTGGTTCCACTAAGCTTAACCAATTCCGGAATGCTGACTCAGAACACAATTATAAACGGTCTGGCAAATACTTATTTCTATAGGAATGACATCAAAAAACTGGTACCAGACCTTCCCGCGTATATCGAAAACTGGTATGCTTCCGGAGCAATGTACTCCACAGTGGATGATATCCTTAAGTTTTCAAATGCTTTGTTCGGTGGAAAGCTCCTGAAACCTGAAACATTGAAACAGATGTTCAGCTCCGGCCTGGGCGAGTATGGCCTGGGTGTATGGGTCTATCTTGATTATAAGATCAACAATAAGATGTATACCATTATTAAAAGACCGGGCAGCATTATGGGTGCTCAGGCAATGCTTTTTCATATCCTGGAAGATGACTCAACAATCATCATTCTAAGCAATACCGGAACAGTCAATATGGATGATTTTGCAGCAAAACTTGCAGATAAAATTATGGAATAGCCACGTCATCATCACTACCCGATCGCTCGTCATCCCCTCCTGATCGGTCGTCATCCTGAACTTGTTTCAGGATCCCGTTTGAGCAAGTTGCCCTTAGTAAAAAATAAAAATCCCTGCAATCAAATTATCGCAAGGATTTGCCTGGTGCCAGCAACCCTAACCCGTCATCCCGGGGAACCGAGGGATCTCTTGCTCATGCAAATCACTTGCTACCGCTTCATAACCAAGAGATTTAGCTGCGCTGAAGAGCTCGGTTCTCCCATCGTCCTTTAGATTTGTTTTGATTATTTTTAGAATGAGAAGGAAGCAGAAGTAAACTATCCTTTCGTCAGAGTTTGGACTCATGTCTCGATTTAGACTTCTGCCTCCCTTTCATCAGGAACTCAAATAGAAATTAGGGCTAATGACCCATTTGATTATTTTTAGAATGAGAAGGAAGCAGAAGTAAACTATCCTTTCGTCAGAGTTTGGACTCATGTCTCGATTTAGACTTCTGCCTCCCTTTCATCAGGAACTCAAATAGAAATTAGGGCTAATGACCCAT
>NZ_JBFTIZ010000324.1:0-9116 GCF_056395165.1 Pedobacter sp. 10L46_2 | reverse complement strand
CCTTATGTAGTGCGAGGAATGGTTTTGTGCTAGATGGTATGTGGGCTAAAAGTCCAATTGCTTCTTGATGATGATTTAGTATGGGCTCTATAAATCTATACTATGGGAAAAATGTACAAGACTGTTGTCCGTTTGTCCATTTCATGAGGCTGGCATTCTCCCCATCTTTGTAATGTAAACAAACAACAAATATTTCAAACATTAATTTAAAAAAATAGCAATGAAAAATCTAATCTTAACCGCAAGTCTAATCATGACTTTATTAACAAGCCAGTTCGCTTTTTCACAAAGCAAAAGAATCCCAGCTTCAGCCGGAAGGACGGAATATATCGAAGTTGAGCCAGGTGTAAAACTTCACGTAACTGATCTTGGCGAAGGACAACCAATTGTATTGATTCACGGATGGCCACTTAGCGATGAAATGTACCAATATCAATATCAGTATTTGGTAAGGAAGGGTTTCAGGGTGATCGGCATTTCATTGCGTGGTTTCGGTAAATCTGATAAACCTTATGGAAAGTACAATTTCGATGTTTTTTCAGATGACATTTATGCCGTTCTTCATACCTTAAAAATAGAGAAGGCTGTGCTGGGTGGTTTTTCTATGGGCGGAGCAGTTACTATCCACTATGTGAACAAATATAAATCAGCACATGTAAGCAAACTGGCGCTGTTTGCGGCAGCGGCTCCATCTTGGAAGCAACGTGCAGATTACAACTACGGAATATCCGAGGAAGGCGCTGCGGGACTGATTAAACAAACCATGACAAGCAGAGAAGACCTGATAGCAGGATTAGGAGCAGCATTCGCGGCAAAAGGCACTACTCTTCCAAAAAATGTAGATAAATGGTTGGAGAATATCAATCTGTCTGCAAGTCCTTATGTTGTTACTGAATCTATCAGTGCACTTGGTGATCTTGATTTGCGTCCGGTGCTTAAGAACATCACGATCCCTGTAGCCATATTTCAGGGCACAAAAGATCAACTAATTGATTTTACGCTGGCTGAGCAATTAAATAAAGGCTTAAAAAACTCCTATATCGTAAAATTCGAGAACAGCGGGCATGCACTTTTTGTAGAAGAGATGGACAAATTTAACTCGGAGCTTGAGCAGTTTGCGAAAAAATAATAATGAAAGTTGCCTGTTGGTTTAAATACTTGCAGGTAATTTTCGTTTTAACCAATCTTGAAATCATCATCAAGAATGGTAATTTTATTTTTTAATCCATTTGATTAGCCCAATTATGAAACAGAGCATTTTTGATGCGAATCTTAAAACCATCGGCATGGTAAATGTTGATCTAGAAAATATTGAAACCATCAATTCCGACACTTACAAATCCTATATCAAGGTGCTTTATCTTAATGAAGGATTTGAGATAAAAGTGGACTTCAATGTTTACATTACTACTGGTTCAACGCTTTTCTTTATCAGTCCAAATCAGGTACTGAGCATTGAGAAATTGGGTGAGCAACCCGGCCTTTTTGTGTTCTATAACCGCGACTTTTATTGCATACAGTTACATGATGAGGAAGTTGCCTGCGATGGATTCTTGTTCAATAACATTAGCAATATGCCGATGACGGTGATACCCGAGCAGGATGCCACATTTATTGAGTACCTGTTTTCTCGGATCGAGGATGAATTTGAACTCAAGGATGGATCGCTGGAGGAAATGATCAGGACTTATCTTAAGCAGCTTTTGATCAAGTCTACCCGATTATGGAAGGTGCAACACCTAGAAGGAGCGATGGCCGCCAGATCGAACAATGACCTTGAGTTCTTTAGGAAATTTACCCAATTAGTCGAAGTGAACTTTAAGGAAAAGCATAATGTTGCCGACTACGCCGACCTGCTGATGATAGCCCCAAAAACCCTTACCCATAGATTCAAGCGACTTAACCTTCCACAGCCGAACGAAATCATCAAGAACAGGATTATTCTAGAAGCAAAAAGATTACTTGTACATACCGACAGAACTGCAAAGGAGATTGCCTACGCGCTGGGTTATGAAGATCCTGCCTATTTCAGTAGACTATTTTTTATCAAGACCGGTGAACCGCCATCTAGCTTCAGGTCTAAATACCTAAATTTACATGAACCAAAACAGGCTTAATCGTCAATGATCTTGTATGTGATCAACTAAAAATAGAGAGCTCTTACTAGGCGTTGCGGCAGCGTTTTTTCTGTTAATTTTATTGTTAACTGTTTAATGGCATCGGAAGGAGGCAGTTGAATCTGGAGTTCATTATGGTACTTCAATTGAAATTATATCCAAAATGCAATCCCGGCTGCCCGAAGAAGAATTTTGACCATCTATCGTCAACCTTTTTAAACGAATCAGGCATTTTTGATTGATAAGGGCGGTGAGTTATTGCTATTGAAGGTTGAAAAAAAAGCCTGTCCTTGAAAAGTTTAATGTGATAACCAATGGAATAGGTGTTAAATATTTGAAAGCCATTGTCAATCTTATTAACGAATATGACCTGGAAACCTTTCTCCTTCTGCTTCAAATGATTTTCCGTAAGGAATGCCAATTGGCCAGCCATATTTCCAAGTTTTTAGCTCTAGTGAAATTACATCCTTTCCTGTAATGCGGTAACCTAAGTTCAGATAAGCCATACCAGGTGGATTATTATCAGCTACTACATTAGCTATCATAAATAAGGTGCTGCCTATGAAATACTTTCTATAAGTGCTGTCTTGTTTGGAATATTGGGCTTTTACTTGTAGGGCGCTTGCCGTCATTAAAGTCAGGGCGAAACATAAAATTTTCTTTTGCATAAGTATATTAGTTTTTAAACGATAAGCAAAGGTAGATTGGCGAGTTGGCATAACTCGTTCACTTAAGTTAAGAAATGAACCTTACTTAGGGTATTTAGTTCTTGAAGATTTAACACTCTCATAGTTTTTTATGTGAAACAATTTTTTACGGCTAATAATAAACCAACAAGAAATATTAAATTTGATACCTATCGCCTAAATATTAGAAATATGCAGTTGAATAATGATAAAATGGATCAAATCCTGTTAAATTTTTTAGCGAGATTTGAATTTGCTAGAAATAAGGCCGGATTTGGCTCAAAGAATTCCTCAGTACCATTTAGCGAGTTATTTGGGTATCACTCCGCAATCTTTAAGTAGAATGAGAAAGAGACTGGTTAGAAAAGCCTCTTAAATTTACGACACCAAATCGTTTCTTAACTTAAGGTAACGAGTTTAGGCTTTTATCATTTTTATGTTTGCATAGAACTATTAAAAATGATAAAAATGAAAATTGCTAACATCCTTATCCTGGTATTTTTTACGACCACAACATTGTTCGCCCAAGAGAATGGTGCCTTTAAAAAAGGAAATAAATTACTCAATATCGGTATTGGCGTAAACTCCTCTTATGACGGAGGCATACCTGTCGGTCTTTCTTATGAGCAGGGAATTACAGGTAGTATCAGCATTGGTGCAAATGCAGACTACCTCTCAAATGAATACCTGTCCCTCAAATTTACGGCCATTTACTTTGGCTTAAGAGCGTCTTATCATGTTAATCAATTATTAAAAATTAACAGTAACAAGATAGATTTATACGGAGGGCCAACCCTTGGCTACAGAAGTTTTTCCTGGAAAGACAATGGTGAAGACCTGGGCGATAGTTACGGAAGCGGACTGTTTCTGGGCGCATACGTAGGAGGCAAATACTTCTTCAGCAATAACCTTGGCGCATTCACTGAGCTTGGCGCTATAGGCAGTACCAATGCCAGAATTGGAATAGCACTTAAATTTTAATTAAAAACATACTTTATGAAAAAGTCAATTTTTACACTACTAATGGTAGTGGCAGTTTTTGTTGCCTGCAAGAAGAATTCAGATAAAAAGCCTGATAATAACTCGCGCACAGTGCGTTATGAGATCACAGGAGCTTTTTCGGGACCAACACTGATGGTGTCATATACGACTGCTACAGGTGGTACGGCAAATGATCCGGTCGCATCGCTTCCATGGACAAAAGAAATTACTTACGCTACAAATGTAGCTGCAGCCATTGTCGCAATATCAGGAAATGGAGGAGTAGCCGGTCAAAAAGTAACAATTGTAGTCAAGAGAGGAGGCAGTCAGGTAGGAGTACCAATTGATGCAGTGGCTGATGCTTCAGGAAGTTTCTCTAAATCTGCTCCGGCTATAGTTTTTTAAATTTCTTTTAGAGACTTTACAGATCCTACGATAGATTTAGTAAATAAATTCGATAAACGTCATTAGAAGGTTATTAGGAAGTTTCAAAACGGTTTGGTTATAAGGTTTCCCCATCTGAAAATATGATAAACGGCACGGGGGTATGAACTTATAAAGTCTTATCTTTCGTATGACTGATGTTGATACAATTATTGCTTAGCTAGCTTGTATAATTTACCACTGTCCGTTGCTGCATAAATAGCACCATCTTTACCGGTGGCTATGCAGCGCCAGCGTTCATTTTTATCGGAAAGCAAACGTTCTTCACCCACAACTTTGTTGTTTTTTATCACCAAACGAATGATGTGTTGTCCACTGAGTGCCCCTACAAATAGGTTATTTTTCCACTCAGCGATGTTACCAGTGTAAAACATCATGCAGCCTGGCGAGATAACGGGATCCCAATAGTAAACTGGCTGTACCGTACCTTCTTTTTGTTGTATACCATCATAGACCTTTTCACCACTGTATTCAATGCCGTAAGTTACGTAAGGCCAGCCGTAGTTGCCGCCTGGTTTAATTAAGTTAATCTCGTCGCCACCACGTGGTCCAAATTCTGTCTCCCATAGGTCACCATTAACGGGGTTAATGGACAAACCATCTGGGTTACGAAAGCCATAGGCATATATCTCTGGCTTGGCATTCGCCTGGCCTATAAACGGGTTACTGGCAACAGGTTTGCCGTCTTTAGTAATATGGATAATTTTACCGGTGGTTGCGCTTAGGTCCTGCGCCTTAGCGCGAATATCATTAGATTGACGGTCACCAGAGCTGATGAAAATATTGCCTTGTTTATCAAACACCAAACGTGAACCAAACTGACCGGCACCTTTAAAACGCGGACTGGCTTCAAATATCACGCTCACGTTTTCCAGCTTTGTTTCATCGGCCGATAATTTTCCTTTAGCTACGGCTAAGGTAGCCCCCTCGCCCGGTTGCGCATAGGTCCAGTAAATCATGCGGTTTTTAGTAAAATCAGGATCAATGTTCACATCAAGCAAACCACCTTGTCCCTGAAATTGCACTTCCGGGAAACCGGTAATGGTTTTATCAATTTTACCGGCAGTTGTCAATATTTGCATAGTCCCCGGCTTACTGCTTATCAGTAAACGGCCGTCGGGTAAAGCATGCATGCCCCAGGGGCCCTTTAGCTCAGTGCTTATGACTTTTGCGGTATACGGAGTTTTGGTTTTAACGCTGCCGATACGGGTTTGCCCTGCGAAAGCAGGTTTATACTCGCTATTAGCCTTGTTTTTTTCAACCGGCTTACCGGTTTGTGCCATGCTGGATGCATTTAACGATAGAAGGGCAACGCCCAGGGTTAATGGTTTATAAATTTTCGAAAACATAATGCAATTTGGATTAATGTCAGGTAAGTTACAACCTTATGAGCTTAATGTTTGAATACAACGTGTTTTTTACACTAGTCACAACAGAGGGGGCTTGAAATCATAAAATTTTTAGTTTTACAATTAGAATTAAGGCATTGAATTAGTTTTTTGTACCTTCGTGTCTTATGCAAAGACAACTATTCACATATTATAGTTTAGCGATTGGAATGACTGCCTGATTCCGGGTGTCTTGTTTCTAAAATTGCATGTTTGGTAGTTTCTGTATTACCAAAGGTGTTTTGTATGGGGCAAAGCATTCGGATGATAGATAATTAAGCAATTTTATTTCATCATTTTAAATTATAAGTAGTGAATAACTTATCATTATATGGTTGGAACGACAGTCTGTTCCAACTCAAACAAACATCACAATACAAACATCTTTTTCATGGTCGTGTTTCTGCAGTAAACAAAACAAATTATGAGGTTATTACCGAAGGTGGTCTGCTGTTGTGCGAACTAACCGGCAATTTGCTTTATGGAAGGTCATTATTTGAACTTCCGTGTACAGGCGATTGGATTATTTTTCAACCTTTTGACGATAATAAAGGAATAATCGTTGATGTTTTACCGCGTAAACATACGCTGTTTCGGAAAAAGAGTGGTACAATATCCGACAGGCAAGCTATCGCATCCCATGTTGATAAGGCATTTATTGTACAAAGCCTTGATGCCAATTTCAGTGTTCGCCGAACGGAGCGTTTTATGGTTCAGGTATTAGAAGAAAATATTCAACCAGTATTGATACTCACTAAATCTGACTTGGAGTTTAGTCGCCATCAAGTAGATGAGTCGCTGAAACATATTGCCCGGCAAATACCAATATTTTTCACAAGTATTCTTTCTCCCGAGACAATACTCCCTGTGCGAAAATTTATCAGGCAAGGAGAATCGATTGTATTTGTAGGATCATCAGGGGTTGGGAAAAGTTCTTTAATCAATGTATTATGTGAACGGACAGTACTTCCCACATCTGAAATAAGCAAATCTTCAGGTAAAGGTCGGCATACCTCAACTAGAAGAGAAATGGTTCTGATGGATGATAGTGGTATTCTAATAGATACGCCGGGCGTAAGAGAATTTGGTTTAGCGTCAGATAATCCTGAGGCACTCGCAGATATATTCGATATTTCTGATTTCGCGGAATCCTGTCGTTTTGAGAACTGTACGCACGTCGATGAACCTGGCTGTGCAGTTGTTGAAGCTGTAAACAACGGTCTTTTAAAATTTGAAGTGTACAACAGTTACCTCAAATTGCGAAAAGAATCTTGGTATTTTTCTACTTCTGAACATGAAAAACGCAAAAGAGATAAATATTTTGCTAGAGTTTCAGATGAAGCTAAGAGAATAAAAAAACGTTGATCGTCCTATTATTCAGTACAGGTGTTCCATCTAATAATGGAGCACCTGTCTGGCTATCCTTTCTTTATAATAATGTGTGTCGCGTTCTCTCCAGCCACTTTTTGCACTTGATTATAGCCCAGCGCTGCCATATCCATTCCTGAGAATAAGTGTTCCCCTGAACCTAAGAAGACAGGTGAAATTGCTAAATGAAGTTCATCAATATGGCCCGCTTGCAGATATTGCCTTATCGTTGAAACCCCACCACCAATACGAATGTCTTTTCCGTTCGCTACTTTTTTTGCCTCTTTCAACGCAGATTCGATGCCATCGGTAATAAAATAAAACGTTGTTCCTCCTTTCATGGTCACTGGTTTTCTAGCATGATGCGTTAAAACAAATACTGGAACATGGTAAGGTGGTTCCTCGCCCCACCAACCCTTCCATTCATCATCTGGCCATGCTCCACGAACGGGTCCGAACATATTCCGCCCCAGTATCCAAGCTCCCATGTTCTCGAATGACTTCTCTACGAATTCATTATCTGTGCCTTCAGTTCCGTCATTTTTACCTCCCATCTTCCGAAACACTTTTGTTGGAAAAATCCAGTTGTGAAGTTCCTCACCTCYTAGTCCCAAAGGATTAGTTAGATCTTGTTTGGCGCCTGCACCAAATCCATCCAGGGAAATAGAAAAACATGCAACTTTTACTTTACTCATATTTAGATTCATTTTCAATTGGTTTTTAAGGTCTTGAGTTAATTTATATGCCTGCCGATCTCTTTTTATAATACAAATTTCGCTAGAAAAATTAATTTTTGGTGGTGTCTATACGACTAAATAAGGGCAGAATGCGACAAGTGTTCCTATGGATACTAATTTTTTTAAGATATTTTCTCCAAATTTGATTAATCAATTAAGTGATGAACTATAAGGAAACTAAGCCCCATCCGGCAATAGCTGATTATATTGATGCGTTTTGGACTACAACAAACGACGAAAGAAGCGCGGTGTTCGAAAAGATCTTACCTGATGGGTGTGTTGATATCATCTTAAATCTGGGCGAGGATTGTAAGACTGACAATGGACAATTCAATATTAAAAATGGAGAAATCTGTTTGGTGGGGACTATGAGACATTTCAAAATGACTGAGCTGAAAACGGAAACAAAACTTTTAGGAGTACGCTTCAAACCTTCTGCCTTTTCTGCTTTCTATAAATTCGGCTCGCTGCACGAGGCAACCGACAGTACTATAACACTTGACAAAGAACTTTCGCCCGACTTCAATCGGGTTATAACGGAATCTATTGGATATCTTAATCAGTTTTTTATTAAAAAGCTTAAACCACATCCAGCACCTATACTGATGCCTGTTATAGCTGACATTAAAAAACAGAAAGGCATCATCAGTGTGGTTGAATTGACAAATCGGCATTTTACTACTGTAAGACAGCTGGAACGTCATTTCAAGCAGCATGTGGGGATCAGTCCAAAAGAATTTATTAATATAACCCGCTTTCAGTTTGTGCACGCAGCTATCCAGAAAAAATCATCAAAGAAAAGCATGTCGGAGATTGCTTTTGAACACGGTTATTACGATCATGCACATTTGGCCAATGCTATAAAGAGTTACACGGGCGTTACACCTAACGAACTATAAAATTTGTCGCATTTTTCCAAAGTATGGATCAGTATTGTCAACTACATTTGCATCTATAATCTAAAGAAATCTACAGACATTATGGGCAATAGATCAGTACAGAACAAACTTAAGCATGAACAAATCCAATACATAGAGTTTCTCTCTAAAGATATTCAACTTGTTAAAAGGTTTTATACAGAATGTTTCAATTGGACTTTTACCGACTTTGGTGCCAATTACACCGCTTTTGAAGGCGATTATATTGATGGTGGCTTTACTTCGGGCAGGCCTGTAAAAGGAAGCATATTAGTTATCCTTTATTCAAAGGATATTGAAACGACCAGAGAAAAAATTATTAAGGCCGGCGGTATAATATCACAAGATATTTTCAGTTTCCCAGGCGGTAGACGTTTTCAATTTATTGATCCGGATGGTAATGAGTTGGCAGTTTGGTCTGAATAAACGAAATATTAGAATACTAACTCATTAAATTTCCTCGATAATAGTACATTTG
>NZ_JBFTIZ010000323.1:0-4767 GCF_056395165.1 Pedobacter sp. 10L46_2 | reverse complement strand
CATCCAGATACATTACTGATAGGTTTTTACCAGATAAAGCTATTGATGCTTTAGATGAGGCCGGATCAAGATTACACTTAACGAACATTCATGTTCCAGAGAACATCATCGAAATTGAAAACAAGATTGAAGAGATCAAGCTTGAAAAAAATAAAGTTGTAAAAAGTCAGAAATACGAAGAAGCAGCTAAATTAAGAGATACTGAAAAAAATCTTTTAGAGGAGTTGGATCGTGCTAAGGCTGAATGGGAGAATGAAACTAAAACTAAACGTTATACCGTTACGGAAGATAACGTTGCTGAGGTTGTTTCTATGATGACTGGTATTCCGTTACAACGTGTAGGACAAACTGATAGCGTTAAGCTATTGAATATGTACGAGACTGTTGGACAGAAAATTATTGGTCAGGATGATGCCATTAAAAAACTGACTAAAGCAATTCAACGTACCAGAGCCGGATTAAAAGATCCTAAAAAACCAATTGGTTCATTTATTTTCTTAGGTCCAACGGGTGTTGGTAAAACTGAATTAGCTAAGGAACTTGCTCGTTTTATGTTTGATAGTGATGATTCACTAATTCAAATTGATATGAGTGAGTACATGGAGAAATTTGCGGTATCACGTTTAGTGGGCGCGCCTCCGGGATATGTGGGTTATGAAGAAGGTGGTCAGTTAACTGAAAAAGTTAGACGTAAACCTTATGCCGTAATTCTTTTGGATGAGATTGAAAAAGCTCACCCTGATGTATTCAACATCTTATTGCAGGTGCTTGATGAAGGACAGCTTACAGATAGTTTAGGTCGTAAAGTGGATTTTAGAAATACCATTATCATTATGACTTCTAACATCGGTGCCCGTCAGCTAAAAGATTTCGGACAAGGGGTAGGTTTCTCTACTTCAGCTAAAGTGAACCAGGTTGATGCGCACTCAAGGGGCGTTATCGAAACTGCATTGAAACGTGCATTTGCTCCTGAGTTTCTTAACCGTGTTGATGATGTGGTTGTTTTCAATTCTTTAGGAAAAGAAGAGATATTCAAAATCATTGATATAGAATTGAAATCATTATTTGGCCGCGTACATAATTTAGGTTACGAAGTTAAATTAACAGAGAAAGCAAAAGAGTTTATTGCTGATAAAGGTTTTGATTCTGCCTTTGGAGCCAGACCTCTTAAACGTGCAATACAAAAATATCTTGAAGATCCAATTGCTGAAGAAATCCTTAAAGGAGATATTCATGATGGAGACACTTTGGAAATCGATTATGATAAAGAAGGAGATGTTATTGTTGTAGAAAATAAAAGTCCGGGTAAGAAAAAGAAAAAAGAAGAGGGAAGTGTAGAATAAACTACCACCTGTGACTATAAAACGCCTGTTAGATGAACATCTGACAGGCGTTTTCTTTTACATTGATTTTCATTTTCTGAGGTTGACTTAGTGTTTATATTACACATTTTATGAAATTATATGGGTGCAGATTTTGGTTTATCAATTATTGCCTCTATTTTAGAGAATAAATAGGTTAGGTTAAAATATTTGTTGTATCAAAATTTTATAAATGAAAGTGAAATTATCATTGTTAGTGCCCTTAGCATTTCTTGCTATTCAAACTACTCTGGCACAGGAGAAACCCGAATCTTATAAACAACAATTGGAAGGCACAAAGTTGTCGTTCGATATGGTTGCTATTCCCGGTGGTGAATTTATGATGGGAAGTAAAAAGGGGAATGCTGATGAACAGCCGGTTCACAAAGTGAAAGTTGCCCCATTTTGGATGAGTACCTACGAAGTGATCTGGGATAATTACGAGCCATTTTTATATAAGGATTACGAAGCAGCACATAGTACTGCTCCAATTCCAAAAAATGTTGATGCAATAACAAGACCTACAAAACCGTATCTGGATATGACTTTCGGAATGGGTAAAGAGGGGCAACCTGCACTTGCTATGACTCATTATAATGCTATTCAGTATTGTAAATGGCTTTATGCCAGGACAGGCGTTTTTTACAGACTTCCTACTGAAGCTGAATGGGAATACGCTTGCCGCGCAGGTTCTGTTACCGAATATTCTTTCGGAAACGACGGTTCAAAATTAGGTGATTATGCATGGTTTAATGGAAATAGCGATGGTAAAACTCATGTTGTTGGTCAGAAAAAGCCAAATGCATGGGGATTATACGATATGTATGGAAACGTTGCAGAATGGACCTATGATCAATATCTGCCGGATTTTTATGCATCAGTAAAAGGTGATAAGGCAAATGATCCTGTTGCCGTTCCAGAAAAATTATATCCAAATGCAGTTAGAGGTGGTGCATATAATGATGAAGCTAAAGATGCTCGTTCTGCATCCCGATTAGCATCAGACCCTAGTTGGAAACAGCTGGATCCTCAGATTCCAAAAAGTAATTGGTGGTTTCCTGAAGCTCCTTTTGTCGGAATGAGGTTAGTTAGACCAGTAACACCTCCATCAAAAGAAGAGATAGATGCTTATTATAGCAAGGCTCCTATTAAAGATTACTAATAAACCAAACATACTAAGAACCATATATAAACCTAAATTACAATGAACAATGAAGAACTGCGCGACAAACGCCGCGAATTTTTAAAAACTTCGGCTCTTGTAGCCGGAGGTGTTATGTTAAATGGAGTTGCTTTTGCTAACGGCGGAGCGCATTCATCTGTAGATGACACCATCAAAATTGCATTAATTGGTTGCGGCGGTCGTGGTACCGGTGCCGCTTTTCAGGCATTAAGTACTAAGCAAAACCTAAAGTTGGTAGCTATGGCTGATGCTTTTAGCGATAGACTAGAAAGTGCATACAAAGAGATCTCTGAAAAATTTGGAGCCAAAGTTGATGTTCCTCAGGAACGTAGATTTGTAGGTTTTGATGCTTATAAAAAAGCAATAGCCCTGGCCGATGTTGTTTTGTTAGCAACTCCTCCAGGATTCAGACCTAGTCACTTTGAAGAAGCAGTTAACCAGAGCAAGCACATATTTATGGAAAAACCAGTGGCTGTTGACTCGCCAGGTATCCGTAAAGTTTTAGCAGCTGCCGAAATTGCAAAAACTAAAAAATTAAATGTTGTTGTAGGTCTGCAGCGCAGATATCAAAATAACTATAGAGATGTTATTAAACGCATTCAGGATGGAGCTATAGGCGATATCACTGGTGGTCAGGTATATTGGAATAGTGGTGGCGTTTGGGTGAAACCGCGTGAAGCCAGCCAAACTGAAATGGAATATCAAATGCGTAACTGGTATTATTTTAACTGGTTATGTGGTGATCATATAGTTGAGCAACACGTACACAATATTGATATTGCGAATTGGGTTAAAAATGCTTATCCGGTTTCTGTTCAAGGTACTGGCAGCCGTGCCTGGAGAACTGGAAAAGATTATGGTGAGATTTATGATAACCACTCTGTAGAATTAACTTATGCAGATGGTTCTGTAATTAACAGTCAGTGCCGCCACTTTGAAGGTATTGATAACCGTGTTGATGAAAGCTTCCATGGAACTAAAGGTCGTGTTTTCTTATCTGCAGGTAACGAAGGAAGATTATATGACACTAAAAATAAACTGATCTATAACTACAGTTCAAAAGTAAACCCTAATCCTTATCAAACTGAGCACGACGAGCTTTTTGCTGCTATTGCTAAGGGTGAATATAAATTCTGGGATGCAGAACGTGGTGCAAAAAGCTGTATGACAGCCATTATTGGTCGTTATGCAACTTATTCTGGAAAAACTATTAAATGGGATGATGCTTTAAAAGCAGAGAACAGTTTATTCCCTGATGAGTTGAGCTGGACTGCAAAACCTAAACTATTACCTGATGCTAATGGATTGTATCCAATTCCTACACCAGGGCAAACTAAGGTGATATAAACGTTACTAACGTAATGTTTTTTATAAATAAAGCTTTTATTTTATTGCTGCTGTCGCAAATTTTTCTTCTTTTTAAGAAGGAAGATCTGCGACAGTATGCTATACATGGTTATGCTCAGGGAACTGATTATTCCATTAAGTATTTTGCTCGGGATAGCATTGTAACGAAGGGTAATGTAGATAGCATTCTTATGGTTATCGATTCATCTATGTCGCTATACAAATCATATTCTTTGATCAATAAGTTTAATGCTTCTTCGAACGGGATTGTTTTAGATCCACATTTTGCTAAAGTGATGGCAAAATCTTTTGAGGTGTATAAAGCTACCAAAGGAAAATTTGACGTAACTGTTGAGCCTCTTGTACAAGCATGGGGTTTTGGTGCAAAGCCAATAGATAAATTCCCCGATAGTGCTYGGGTAAAGGAATTACTGAAGTGCGTAGGCATGAATAACCTTAGTTTAAAAGGTAATTTCCTTAAAAAACAAAAGCCATGTATAAATGTAGATCTTAATGGAATTGCCCAGGGATACAGTGTTGATGTAGTGGCTGATTATTTAATTAACAAAGGAATCACATCGTTTGTAGTAGAAATAGGAGGCGAACTAAGGATAAAAGGACCGAAACCTGATGGAACATCAATGAATATAGGGATTGAAGGACCTGCAAATTCACCAAATGCCGAACCTGAAGTAAGGCATGTTATCAGCATTAATGATGGAGCAATAACTACTGCGGGTAATTATAGAAAATATTTGCAAAAAGGCTCCTGGAAGGTTGCACACCTAATTGACCCTAAAACGGGTTATCCTTTAGATAATGCATTGATAAGCGTTACAATTTATGCAAAGGACGCTATTACTGCCGATGGATATG
>NZ_JBFTIZ010000322.1:0-4784 GCF_056395165.1 Pedobacter sp. 10L46_2 | reverse complement strand
ATATGATGATGAGATTTGTTTTCATTACTTTAATTTTTAGAGGTTAGAATTCAATGTTGGTGCCCAGAGTAAATGTTCTAGGAACCGGATAATGACCATTGTCGATATTCATGAACCTGATGTTGTTATTAAGCGCTCCCAGTTCGGGATCGTAACCCGAATAATTGGTAAATGTGTACAGGTTTTGAACAGAAACGTAGAACCTGGCATTGCTCACCTTTATTTTGCTTATTAAAGATTTTGGCAGGTTATAGCCTAGCGCTACGTTCTGTATCCTTAGGTAAGATCCATCCTCAATGTACCGATCAGAAATTCTGTTGTTATTGTTGTGCCATTGATTATACCTTGGCAAATCTCCATTAGGATTGTTTGCAGAGTATCTGTTCAATACAGTAGTAAGCTGATTGTTGTAAGGAGAGCTTAAGGCTTCGGTTTGGCGACGACTATAGTTGAAAATGTCACCTCCCTGGCTACCATAAATGAATATCGAAAGGTCAATTCCTTTATAGCTAAAGGTATTTGTAAAGCCGTAGGTGAAGTCTGGATTAGGATCGCCTATAACGGTAACATCCTTATCATCAACCACCTTATCGCCGTTTAGATCTTTAAACCTTACATCGCCCAGCCATAAGCTACCCGGAGCAATTGAGAGTCCGTAATCTATCCCATTGTTTAGCTCTGCCTGCGATCTGAATAATCCATCGGTAACATAGCCATAGAATGCACCAAGCGGACGGCCCTGTTGAGATAAGGTAACCAATGATTTGGTACCATATTCATCAAAAGTACCAGGTAAAGTTGCATTAGGCTCGTTCATCCTGTTAAGGATATTTTTATACTTACTGAATATGATATTGGTTTTCCATGTAAAGTTATTATTCTGAATGTTATAAGATGTTAGTCCGATATCGAAACCAGTGTTGGTCATGCGGCCATCGTTTGTTGTTGGCGTTTTGATATCGTTCCATGCCGTTCCTAAACCAGAATAAGCACCAAGCTGAGTAGCCAGTAACATATCTGAGGTTACTTTTTTATAGGCATCAAAGCTGAACTCTAATCTTTTATTCCAGGTGGTAAGGTCTAAACCTGCATTGTAGGTATTGGTAGACTGCCAGGTAATTAACAGGTTATCTACGTTATCAGGCAATCCACCTGGACCAAATGGTGCAATAGGAAATAGTCTGATATTTGCAGAGTATAGGTTACCTGAGCCGGCATCCTGCCCACCCACTTCTCCATATCCGAATCTTAGCTTCAGATAATTAACATATTTGTTGTCTTTTAAGAAAGATTCGTTACTTGCTGTCCACGATGCCGAAACAGCCGGGAATGTACCCCATTTGTGGCCCGGGCCAAAGTTAGAAGATCCGTCTCTTCTTATTGTTCCACTGATAGCATACCTGTTGTCGTAATTATAGTTTAAACGTGCAAATACCGACTCCATACTCCATGTTGCAGCTCCTGCTCCTATGCCTTGGGTATCGCCTGCATCACCTGCATTTAAATTTGGGATATTAAGAACCAGGTTATCTCTGTTGGCATTGATAAAGTCGTATTTGGATCTTTGTGCCTCATGGCCTACCGTAGCAGCTATATTATGCTTACCAAAGGCTTTGTTATAATTAGCATAGTTTTTAATTGCCCAGTAAAGGCTGTTATTTCTTTGCTCTCTAAGCCTTGCCGGAGAAAGGATGACGGCTTTGGTTTCAGCATTTTGTACATATGGCTGAAATGCCCTATCGCTGCTCAGATTAAAATCAAAGTTACCCTCTGATCTGATGGTGAGACCATCTATGATAATCAGATCTGCATATACTGTTCCGAAAGCTTTTGAAGATTGATTGCTTACATCACGCAACATTGCTAACGCAACCGGATTATTTGGATTTCCAAATGTGCTGCCTCCTATTACATTGGTAGAGATATAATTACCAAAAACATCTTTAACGGGAGTTACAGGACTATTATAAAGCACTGTACTGGTAACGGCATCGAAACCATCTGAAAGGCCGATCTGCTGATTGGTTCTGGACAGGTTTGCAGTGATACCTGTTTTTAACCATTTAGTAGCCTGATGGTCTATATTAGCTCTTAGGGTTATTCTTTTAAACCCTGTTTTGATTAGAGTTCCTTCCTGATTAAGATAGCCGCCAGAGAAATAGAACTGTGTTTTTTCTGTTCCTCCTGAAAAACCAAGTTGATGGCTTTGAGTAAATCCTCTTCTGTAGATCTCGTCCTGCCAGTCGGTACCCACACCTAATAAGGAAGGGTTTTTAAACTCTGCAATACTATCCATTCCACTTCCCGGAACTCCTCTTACTTCTAAAACCAGCGAGTTCATGTATTCTGCATTTTGGCGCAGGTTCATTACAGAAAGCTTTTTTGGAACTTCTGAAATACCAACATAAGAATCGTAGGTAATTTTACTTTGGTTGGCCCTGCCTCTTTTGGTATTGATGAGCACTACTCCATTTGCACCTCTGGCTCCATAAATGGCCTGTGCTGATGCATCTTTCAGGATATCGATGGTTTCAATATCGGCAGAGTTTAAGGTTGCCAGCACACTTTGCCCGGTTTGTCCGGAACCACCCCCTAAAAAGTTTTGTTCCAGGGAGCTGCTTTTTGAGTTCATAGGAACTCCATCTATTACATATAACGGTTCGTTATTCTCGCCCGTTGAGGTAAGCCCTCTGATCCTTACGGAAACACCACCTCCTGGCTGACCGCCATTGTTATTTATGGTAACACCCGCTACCTTACCTTGCAAGGCCTGATCTACGCCGGCAACAGGTAAATTTTTAATGTCCTTTTGGGATACAGAAGAAATTGCTGAGGTTACTTCTGATTTACGCAATGTACCGTAACCGATAACTACTACGTCGGATAAGGTTGAAGTAGAGGATTCAAGGTTAGCGTTAATTACTGAGCCTGAACCTACGGTAAGTTCTTTTGTGGTCATCCCTACATAGGAAAATACAAGTACACTTGCATTTGAGGTAACCATGATGGAATACTTACCTTCATTATTAGTTAAAGCGGTGGTTTTGGTTCCCTTTACCACTACAGATGCACCGGGTAAAGTTGTTCCGCTTTCATCAGCAACAACACCCGTAACTATTCTATTTGAAGTACTTTGGGCGTAACCGGATTTGGTGATTCCGGTAAGTGTAAAGATCATGAACAGGATAAAAATCCATTCATTACAACTCGTTCTTGTCGTTTTCATGTTTGGTCGTCATATTTGGTTTAGTTAAGATCCCCAGGGGATGGGTTTCTATTTGTTAAAACTAGATACAACTGAATCCTGTATTGCTAAAAAAGGGGTACGCAAATGTTAACCTTTCACAAAAAAGGCTACGAAGCGGTAATATCCGTGTTCCCAGCATATTTTGAAGGGAGCACATCAAATTCTTCTTTAAAAGATTTGACAAAATTCTTGGTGGTTTTAAAACCTACCTTATAACAGATCTGTGAAACGGTTAATTTTCCTTGCTCCAGCAGCTGCGCTGCCCGTTTTAAACGATAAGACTTGATAAACTCGAGCGGGGTTTTGCCGGTAAGTGCTACAATTCTTTTGTACAAGGTTACACGGCTTATCAGCATCAGGTTGCTAAGCATATCTACAGAGAAATTGCTATTCCCTATATTCTTTTCTATCTCCTGAAGAATTTGCTGCAGGAACTGTTCATCAGGGCTCTCCATTTCTATGGTTGCCGGTTGTACTTCTACCTGCTTCTGATAAAGCTTTCTGAAGGATTCCTGCTGAATTAATATGTTGCGGATTTTGGAGTTTAGGATTTCAAAACTGAATGGTTTGGTCATGTAGTCATTGGCCCCTGTTTCCAGACCCGTCAGCTCCTGCTCCTMGCCAGTTAAAGCGGTTAACAGCACTACTGGAATCTGGGTTGTTCTGGAATCGCCTTTGATCTTTTTGCAAAGTTCTATACCAGTCATTTCGGGCATAGAAATATCGCTGACAATGATATTCGGATGGTAGAATAATGCCTTTTGCCAGCCATCTTTTCCATTACCGGCTTCTATTACATTAAAGTCTTCCTTTAAATTATCTTTAAGATAAAAACGCAGATCGGCATCATCCTCAACAAGTAATACAGTTGCTTTTTTAGAAGAGATCGTAACGTTTGCTTGCTGATTGTTTAACGTATCCTCATTAGCAATTAGATTATCTACAAAGTTATCCGTTGGATTGCTTTGATGTCTAAGTTCCTCGAATGGCAGCAAAATGGTAAAGCAACTGCCAATGTTTTCATCGCTCTCTAAAAAGATCTCGCCACCGTGAAGTTTTACAAACTCTTTGGTTATTGCCAAACCTATTCCACTACCCTGATTAATGATAGACTCTGGAATATCATTCTGAAAAAAGCTTTCAAATATCTTCTCCTGYTTCTCTTTTGGTATACCTATTCCGGTATCGCGAACTTTAATCTCAACCATGTATTGGTCGATCATAATACAGTCTACAGACACATTTACCTTGCCGTTATCCAATGTAAATTTAAAGCTGTTAGAAAGCAGGTTAAAGAGAATCCGCTCTATTTTATCATGGTCAAAATTTACATCGAGCTTCTCGTAAGTAGCATTAAAGGTTAACTGGATGTTTTTCTGTTCAGCGAGATCCTTAAAGGAATAAGTAATGTCTCTGATGAACGAAATGATATCGCCAGGTCTTTTTTGAAGTTTGATCTCTTTAAGCTCCATCTTTCTGAAATCGAGCATCTGGTTTACCAGGTTGAGCAGACGCTTTGCGTTTTTCTGTATCAGGG
>NZ_JBFTIZ010000321.1:0-4789 GCF_056395165.1 Pedobacter sp. 10L46_2 | reverse complement strand
GGTGAGCATTGCCCTTACCATATCAGGAAAGCATCCGCTAAAAGATTTGGTACCTTTTGTTTTGAGTCAGCTGGCAGGAGCGATCGCAGCAAGTTGCACGTTGCAGGCCCTGTTTCCAGCTAATGATACACTAGGATCAACATTACCTGCAGGTTCCGCTTTTCAATCTTTCATACTTGAGTTTTTCCTAACATTTTTTTTAATGCTTGTAATCATTGGCGTAGGAAGAAAAAGTAAAAAAGAGGGGAGCCTTGCCGGGATAGTAATTGGAGGTGTAGTTGGTTTGGAAGCGATGTTTGCGGGGCCAATTTGCGGAGCATCAATGAACCCGGYGAGATCATTAGCCCCGGCAGTTATTTCTGGTCATACGGAACATTTATGGGTGTATTTGAGTGCAACGATTTTTGGTGCTATCATGGCTGTTTTAGTCGGCAAATTTTTATTAGCTGAAACCTTTGTTCCACAGACGCATACTGAAGTTGAAAAATCAAGAATTAGCGCTTATGAAAATTGAGGATAAAACTGTGGTATCTATTAGATATAAGATGGAAAATAGTAGAGGGGAGGTGCTTGAAGATATTCTGGATGGGTTGCCAATCAACTATTTACATGGTCATGGAACCATTTTCCCTTCCCTGGAAGCAGAACTCAAAGGTTTAAATGAAGGAGAAGAAAAACAGATTTTTTTGTCAAAGGAAACAGGATATCAGGATTTAGATGATGAGTTTCATATCTGGGTTGTTGTTGACAAGGTTCGGTATGCCAGCGATGAAGAGCTGGAAAAAGGGTTAAATCCAGTGTTGTCAGACGGTTATTGTGGCCCAGAGGGTTGCTGTTAGAAAGGATTAAAAAAAATGAAAAGACTTGAAAAAATAGCATTTGTATTTATTATACTAAGCATGCTTTTCTATAAGGATGCAATAAGTAAAGATAAAAACATGGACGTTTGGCTGGAAAGCTCGTTGAAACGGATTTTTCCTCAATCACCAGGTAAGGCCACTGATCATCTCACCTTAATTGTAGCTAGAAACAGTAGGGTATCCTTTCAGGTCGGATTTCATAGCAATATGAAAGACAGGGTAGAGATTGCCTGTGATGTTGAAACCGGAGCAGTTAAGCATGAAGTTCGTTATGTAGGCCTGGTTCCTTTTCAAAACTTTAATACCGATGTACGTGAGGAAGAGCTTGATGGCATTGGTTTCTTACCGGGAATGTTACCAGATCCACTTTACCCGCTTACCCGTGTAGATGCTAATCCATATGCAAGCCGCTCTTTTTGGGTTACATTAAGGATTCCAGAAAATATAGAACCGGGTATTCACCAATGCAAAGTAAAAGTAAGCTGGAATGAGGGAAAAGTTAACATGGAGAAAACGCTTTTGGTTGATTTAAATATTAGCAAGCTTATTGTTCAGCCTCGTAAAAATTTTCATGTAACCCATTGGTGGAGAGGCGAAGCTACCTGGGCTCAGTATAAGACTGAAATGTATGATGAAAAATGGTGGCAGCTCACTAAGGCACAGATGAAGAATTTAATTGATCATGGAAATGATGTAGCCTTTATTCAAAATTTGTTTGAGCTTAAAACTGTATTTAAAAAGCCTTGTCAGATGCTGATCATCAATGAAACCAGTCCTGGTAAATATAGTTTTGATTGGTCTCGTATAAAGCGGTTCGTTGATATGACTAAGGAATTGGGCTACAAAAAATTTGAATGGGGTCATCTTTTTCTTTACTGGGGTGTTGAAAATGCAATGCATGTTTATACGCAAAAAGGTGATAAATATGAACTGCTTTGGGATGAGAATCTTTCTGCAACTTCTCCGGTTTACCTAAATTTTCTAAAACAATATCTGCCAGCGTTTCATCGCTTCCTTAAGAAGGAAAACGTATTAGACGATTCCTATTTTCATTTATCGGATGAGCCTGGATCTGAGCATATACAAAACTACAAGAGGGCTAGAAAAATACTACAGGAACTGGCTCCCTGGATGAAGGTAATGGATGCATTAAGTGATGTGAGGTACGGAAGAGAGAAATTAACTGATATACCGATTCCAATCATTAGCTCGGCCGGCGATTACCTTAAAGAGAATATTCCTCATTGGGTGTATTACTGCACAGGACCCAGAGATCAGTGGCTTAATCGGTTCTACGACACCCCACTTGCTAAAATCAGAATGTCGGGTTTTTTATTTTATCATTTGAATGCTCAGGGCTTTTTACACTGGGGATACAACTATTGGAATGTAGTGGAAAAGGAAGAACCTATTGATCCCTTTACCAATGCATCAGGAAGTGCTTATCCTGGAATTGCAGCTGGAGATCCCTTTGTAGTTTATCCGGGACCAGATGGGCCATACGATTCAATAAGATGGGAAATATTTGCAGAATCTCTTCAGGACTATGCCATTTTGCAGTCGGCTGGTATTAAGCAGGACGATCCCATGCTATCTGAAATAAAAACTTATGCTGATTTCCCTAAGAAAGAAGAATGGATAGATCAGACTATGAAACGAATACTAGAAAAATAAATACTTGATTAATGAAGTCAAAAACACTTAAAATAAATCGCACAGATAATATAGAGGTAGCATTATCGGATTTAAAAGCAGGTGATGCCATAAATAGTGATGAGGGAACTTATGGTTTGGTTACAGATGTTAAGGCAAAGCATAAATTTGCGACTATTGACCTACTGCCTGGAGATGATATTGTGATGTACGGGGTGCTTGTAGGCAAGGCAACTACAGCAATTAAAAAAGGCGAAGTAATTACTACAGGCAATGTTAGTCATGCGGCTAATAACTATAAACTTAAGGAAAGAAAAACCAGCTGGGAAGTGCCAGAAATATCCTCATGGAGCGATAAGACTTTTATGGGATATCATAGAGATAATGGCACAGTTGGCGTGGCCAATTACTGGCTGATCATCCCTTTGGTATTTTGTGAAAACAAGAATGTACAGGTTATTCAGGATGCCTTTATGAAAGGATTGGGGTATCATGACAATGATTCATCCTATTACAATCAGGTACAGCAATTGGTTAAGATGCACAGAGCCGGTATAGCTGTTGAGGATATATTGAGCATAGACATAGGTAGTTTAGATAGTGATGTAGTGGCAGAAAACAGGGTGTTTCCGAATGTTGATGGGGTTAAGTTCTTAACACACTCATTAGGATGTGGTGGTACAAAAGACGATGCCATAAATCTTTGTGGCTTACTTGCAGGATATATAACGCACCCCAATGTTGCAGGAGCTACTGTGCTAAGTCTTGGTTGTCAGAATGCACAAATACCGCTTTTAAAAGAGCAAATTGCAAAACGAGATCCTCAGTTCTCGAAACCTTTATATTGCTTTGAGCAGCAACAGGTAGGAACTGAATCTGAATTAATGAAATTGGCTATAAAACAAACCTTTGCAGGCTTGATGCAAGCCAATGAACTTAAGCGCCAACCCGCCCCTTTAAGCAAACTTTGTATTGGACTGGAGTGCGGGGGGTCGGATGGTTTTTCTGGAATTTCAGCTAACCCGGCTTTGGGATATACTTCAGATCTATTGGTTGCTTTGGGATCATCGGTAATACTTTCGGAATTTCCAGAGCTTTGTGGTGTGGAGCAGGAACTTAGCGATCGTTGCTTAGATGAGACTGTCGCCCAGAAGTTCATGACCTTAATGACAGCTTATCATGAAAGAGCTAAAGCTGTAGGTTCAGGTTTTGATTCTAATCCGTCGGCAGGCAATATACGTGATGGTTTAATTACTGACGCCATTAAATCTGCCGGTGCAGCAAAGAAAGCAGGTACGTCGCCAGTTATTGATGTTCTAGATTATCCAGAACAAGTTTCCAAACCAGGATTGACATTGCTATGTACACCTGGTAGCGATATAGAATCAACAACGGCAGAGGTTGGAGCAGGAGCTACACTTGTATTTTTCACAACCGGATTGGGTACCCCAACGGGCAATCCTATTGCACCTGTAGTAAAAATCTCAACTAATACAACGCTATATAAAAAGATGAATGACATCATTGATATTGATGCAGGTACAATAATAACTGGCGAAGAAACAATTAAACAGGTAGGAGAACGTATTCTCGATTACATCATAGAAATAGCCAGCGGGTCGATTAAAGCCAAGGCTGAAGCATTGGGACATAACGACTTTATTCCCTGGAAAAGAGGGATATCCTTATAAACAGACAATTTCAAATTAAAACGAATAAATACATTATGAAATTATATAAAACTAAACAAGGTGCTATTTTGCATAGTGATGCGGGATATTATTTACTTAATACTGATTGGGATACATTGATTAATAATGACAACCTCTACAAATATTTAGTTCATGTACTTAGTGAGAGTCCTGAATCTTTGCAGGAAAATAAAGCATTAGCAATATTAGAAAACGATGTTGAGGCACCAATTGGACAGCAGGAAGTTTGGGCAGCAGGAGTAACCTATCTGCGCAGTCGCGATGCCAGAAAAGAGGAATCTAAAGATTCCGGTGGGGCAAGCATGTATGATAAAGTTTATGATGCAGATCGTCCTGAATTATTCTTTAAATCATTACCTCATCGTGTAGCTGGACATAAACAACACGTAAACATTAGAAAAGATTCGACCTGGAACGTGCCGGAACCTGAATTGACTTTGTTTATCAATGCTTCCGGAAACATACAGGCTTATACTATAGGAAACGACATGAGTTCCAGAAGCATTGAAGGAGAAAACACGTTGTATCTGCCGCAGGCAAAGATTTATGAAAGAAGTGCTGCTC
>NZ_JBFTIZ010000320.1:0-13243 GCF_056395165.1 Pedobacter sp. 10L46_2 | reverse complement strand
GCTTTCCTATAAAGAAGCTAAGGATCTATGTGGTAATAATGATAAACAAAATATTAGCGGAAAAATTATAAGTCTTATTTTTTTAATAAGTATAACAAACTATTTTTTAGCGCATTGTAGGCATTTTTAAGTAAAAAGAGTACTATATAATAACACAACAAAAAACACAAATGACTGATCAAAGATTTACGGAGTTATTGGGCAAAAGATTGGCCGGTGAAATTTCACCCAAAGAGCTTATTGAGCTTAAAGAACTGCTTTCAAAAAGTACCGTCCATAGGAATGAGTACGAAAATCTAACCGGTTATTTTAATGACGAAAAATCAGGCGCTAACAATATTGATGCAGTTTTTGAAAAGATTAAGCAACAAATAACTATTCCGGAGCCTAAACCTATTCAAAATATTGAAAAACCGATAAAAAGAAACTTTGTCAGTTGGTACAGGATTGCAGCTGTTATTGCATTTTGCACCTGTTCTTTTGCGGCATATCATTTCTTTATTCCAGATAATCCTGCCGGTAAAAACGATACTACTGAATGGAAAGTTTTGCAAACCCCTAGCCGGGATAAATCAAAAATTATACTTGAAGATGGTACTGAGATAAACTTAAACGCTAAAAGTCAATTAAAATATCCAGCATCCTTTAGCGGAAAAACCAGGGAAGTATATCTGAATGGTGAAGCTTTTTTTGATGTTAAGAAAGACCCTGATCATCCTTTTATTATCCATACCAAACATATGAGGATAAAGGTACTGGGAACTGCTTTTGATGTAAAAGTTTATGAGGATGATTCATTTATTGAAACAACTTTGGTAAGAGGGCTTATTCAGGTCACATTGAACAATAAACCTGCTGAAAAGATCATATTAAAACCAAACCAGAAGTTTACCATTGCTGACAAAAACAGTGTTAATTATACCATAACTCCTTTGACTTATTATAATTCAATGGATAGCAGCAACAACAACATCATGGAAACCTCCTGGTTAAACGACAGACTGGCATTCAAAAATCAAACATTCGTTTCTATTGCCCGGGATGCGGAAAGAAAATATGGCGTTGAAATCAGGTTTAATGATGAGAAAAAGAAAGATTATACTTTCACGGGAAAGTTTGAGAAAGAAAGCATAGATGAACTATTAAATGCTTTGAGATATATAGAAGATTTCAGCTATAAAAAAGACGGGAATATTATATATATTTATTAAAATCCCTCAAACCAAATCACCACCTAGACCCGAGTACGAAGCTTATGATGAAGACGATGCGGCACGTATTGATTTTCTGCTTCCTTATGACAGCAATTAATGTCCATTCGCAAACGAAAGTGACATTAAAGCTCGAATCGGCAAGTTTTGATCAAGTTATCAATGAAATACAAAATCAGACTTTTTATCGGTTTGTATTTAGTGAACGTAAAATTCCTGATAAGAAAATTACCATCAATATAAAGAACGAGGAAACGTTCAAAGTACTTGACCAGATCCTTAGTAGCACTAATTATAACTATAAACTACTTTCCAATAACCTTATTGTTATAAAACCGAGATCAAATGAAGATCAAGGCATTGATTCCGTTAAGCTACTGGATGAAGTTATCGTAACAGCCTTAAATATTAAAAAAGAGAACAGAAAGATAGGTTATTCAGTTTCAACTATTGATGGTTCTTCATTAACAAAGGCGAGGGAATCGAACCTTGCTATGGCATTAGAGGGACTGGTAGCAGGGCTAAATGTGAGTGGTGTGAATGGAGGGCCGGGCTCGTCTGCCAGAATACTGCTAAGAGGTACCGCAAGCAAGGATGCCGGGCCGCCTCTTTTTATTATTAATGGTATACCTATAGATAATACTCAGCGTGGGAGTGCAAATGAATATGGAGGTGTAGATTATGGGGATGGAATCAGTAACATCAACCCCGATGACGTAGAGACGATTACCGTATTAAAAGGATCTTCCGCTTCTGCTTTATATGGTGCACGTGCCGCAAATGGTGTGATCATAATTACCATTAAAAGTGGAAAAAAGAAATCGGGTAATTCTGTTGAATACAATTCCAATTTCTCATTTGACAGTCCTGTAAACAATACCGATTATCAATACATATATGGTCAGGGTTTACAAAATTTAAGGCCGCAAAACATCGCAGGAGCAATTGCAACCGGTATACTTAGCTGGGGAGAAAAAATGGATGGACTGCAAAGCGTACAAATTAATGGAGAAAACCGTCCCTATGTACCGGTAAAAGACAATATAAAAACATTCTATAGAACGGCGCCGGCATTTACAAATACCATTTCCCTAAATGGCGGATCAGATAAAAGCAGCTATCACGCATCTGCCTCTGTTCTTGATTATCAATCTATTTTAAGGAATAGCGATCTGAACAGAAAAACAGCCAACCTATTTACCTCGTATGACCTGACCAGAAAACTTACACTCACGTTAAATGGCAATTACATTTACGAACACGGCAAAAACAGATCCTACCTTAGCGATGGCCCTATCAATGCGAATTACGGCATCGCTGCCATAGCAACAAGTGCAGATCAAGCGTTGTTAGCTCCGGGATATGATGTAAATACCGGAGCCGAGACCAGGTGGAATGCGGATGAATACAAAACCAATCCATATTTCACCATCAATAAAAAAGAAGACAATTCTTCGCGTGACAGATTTATATCCTCGGCGCTTATCAAATACGATTTGAGCAACTGGGTGTTCCTACAAGGAAGATTTGGTTATGACATTAGCAATGATCATATTATCAGTATAGTACCAACAGGCACCGCTTTTTCTATAAATGGCCAGGGTGGGATAAACGCTTTAAATCAATCAAAAACATCAGAATTAAATACCGACATTCTTCTTTCGGGAAACAGAGATATTACTAAAGACCTTAACATAGACATATCTGCAGGGGCAAGCTTCCGTAATAGAAGAACAAAATCTAATGAGCTAACTGGTACTCAATTTATTATACCCTATTTGTACACGATTGAAAATCTAGCTGCCGTTAGTAGTAAAAATGCCCTAACAAGAATTGTTACTCAGTCGGCGTATTACACGATTGACCTGGATTTCAAAAAATATCTTACCCTATCATCCACCGGCCGATACGATGTATACTCTACGCTTCCACGCAATAGCAGGGGCATTTTTGTGCCAAGCGTTTCCGGAAGTTTTATATTCTCTAACTTTTTAAAAATAAAAGGTCTGGATTTTGGTAAAATAAGAGCAAGTTTTGCCCAAACAAGCGGAGAACCAGCAGTGCCTTATACCACACAGATCTATTATTCTTCAGATAAGTCCATAAACGGTGTTCCTCTAGGAAATTTTTCCAGGGATCTGCCCAACTACAATCTGAAGCCTTTCACTTTAAATGAATTTGAAACCGGCATTAATTTAAAACTTTTCGGAAACAAATTAGACCTTGATTTCACTTATTTCCACAGGATTACCAATAAGGAAATTATTAACGCCGGGCAATCTGTAACCACAGGATTCACATCCGCTTATGTAAATTTAGGCAAAACCCGTAATACAGGTATCGAAACTTCTATACAAACCAATTTGATAACCAATAAGAATTTTAGTTGGAAGGCAGGAATCAATGCCAGTCACATAAATAACTTATTGATATCAATAGATGGTATCAGCAGCTATGCGTTTGGGGGCACCTATCGTCCATTAAACGCAAGTACAGCCCTTGTTGTTGGCAAGTCTATCACCCAGATCATGGCTTATGATTATCAGCGCGACAAGAATGGGAACATGATCATCGGTACAGATGGAATTCCGAAACGAGGGGATATGAAACCAATGGGCAGTGTTCTTCCATCTTACTACGGAGGTTTCAGTAATAACTTCCAATATAAAAGCTTCAGTTTAAGCTTTCTAATCGATTATAAATTTGGAAACAAAATCCTGTCGGCTACAGAAACCTACTCCTACGTTCTGGGCCTTAATAAGGCAACCCTTATTGGTCGTGAAACAGGTATAGTTGCCAACGGTGTGTTTATAAAACTAAGACAAGTTGTGCTTGGCTACACATTCTCGTCCAAAATATTAAATAAAACGCCTTTTAAAAATGTATCAATAGATTTAATAGGAAGGAATCTATTAACTATTTTGAAGTATACTAAAAATATAGACCCCGAATCTCAGTTCTCTCCCAGCCTTGCTTATGCAGGAATAGAGGGCGCATCATTACCTGCAACAAGAACGTTTGGTATAAACCTAAATCTGAAGTTTAAATAACTGTATGCTATGAAAAAAGTAATTATTCTTCCATTGGTTTTAATAATGATCATTATGTTTAGCTGCAGTAAAGAGAAGTTGGATAAAATAAATACAGATCCGACAAAATCCAATGCTTCAAACTATGACCCTAATGGTCTACTTTCAACAGCACAATTAAAGTTCGCAAATAAAGGTTATTATCAGTTGCTTTATCAAAGCACAATGACGCAGTTACTCGCATCTACTTATTACTATTATAATAATGGGGATAAATATATAAATGTGGCGAGCTTTACCGATTATCAAGGAAGGATTTTTGAAGAGGGCTATGCAGAGGCCTCCACAATAAGAGAAATGCAGCGACTAGCAACTGAAAAAAATGCTGATAAATATTCAAATCTGATCAATATTGGTGACATCATGTTCGTACTAATTTTGCAAAGAATCACGGATACTTATGGAGATGTACCTTATAATGAAGCCGCAAAAGCCAGGCAAGGTATTAAATATCCTTTATATGATAAACAGGAGGACATCTACAATTCCATGTTATTAGACCTTGAAAAAGCCATTGACAATTTGAATCCTGATAAACCCGGGCCAACTGCAGATCTGTTTTACAATGGAGACATTAACAAATGGAAGAAGTTTGGCTATGCTTTAATGGTACGGGTAGCGATGAGATTGAGCAAAGTTCGACCAGATATCGCGCGACTCTGGGTTGAAAAGTAAAATGGAGCAAAACCTTAATTGATTATCTAAGAGATACTGGCGATCCAAGATTGGCCGTCATCGCTGAAATACCTCAGGATGGTCTTGCAAAAAATATAAATCAAACACTTTCAGGAAATACAGAGGCATCAGTTCAAATTGGACTGCCTAACGGATATGATCTGCTTGGAGGAAATACCGATATCAGCAAACATCCCTTATATCCTGGAGGAACAGGTTCAGGAGCTGATTTTGCTCCTCTAGGTAAATACTCCCGACCAAGAACTGATGTATACCTAAAACTTGGCGGACCCATTTTTATCATAACGTATGCCGAAACACAGTTTTTACTCGCTGAGGCAAAACTGAAAGGATGGAATGTTCCCGGCACCGCGGCGGAACATTATTCAAATGGTCTGAGGGGTGCATTGCAATCAATGGAACAACAGGATCTACAGGCAAAAATAGCCCCTGAAATCATCAACGCCTACGTAAATGAGCATCCATTAACCCAATCTGACCTGGAAACAGCCCTTAATCAAATTAACACCCAGTATTGGGTGGCTACAGGCACCAATTTCAATTTTATTGAATCCTGGCTAAATTGGAAAAGATCCAATTACCCTAAATTGATACCTGTTAACTATACTGGTAATGTAACTAATGGGACCATACCCAGAAGAATGATATACCTATCCTCTGAAGCTTTGAATAATCCTGAAAACTATAAAGCTGCAGTTGCGAGATTAAATGGTGGTGATGCACTAACATCAAGGGTATGGTGGGATAAATAAAAAGTACTCCTAATTCACCATTATTTAATGAATAAAGGAGTACGATCGAGCGTAAGAATTATCTTTTTTTACTACCCTCTATATTTGGGAGAAACCCTGTAAAAATCCCAATCAAAGGAAGAAAAGCACAAATTTTAAATACATATTCAATACTGGTCTGATCGGCCAGCTTCCCCAAAACTGCGGAGCCTAATCCGCCCATACCAAATGCAAAACCGAAGAACAGACCAGCAATCATCCCCACTTTTCCGGGTACCAATTCGGTTGCATAAACCAGTATTGCAGAAAATGCGGAAGAAATAATTAAGCCAATAACAACAGATAAAGCACCTGTCCAGAATAAAGAAACATACGGCAGCAATAATGTGAATGGCGCTGCACCTAGAATTGAGATCCAGATGATATACTTACGGCCAAATCTATCTCCTAATGGTCCTCCAATTAACGTACCGGCAGCAACAGCCCCTAAAAAAGCAAATAGGTAGACCTGAGACTGCTGCACCGACACATTAAATTTATCCATTAGGTAGAATGTATAATAGCTAGTCATACTAGCCATGTAGAAGTATTTTGAAAAGATAAGTACCATCAAAATACCTAAGGAAAGTACCACTCGGTTCTTAGATAAATTATGATGAACCTCTTCCTTAAGGATGCTTTTATTTAATGCCTTTAAGGCCAATTGTTCCTGATACCATTTTGCAACCCTAGACAGTACTACAATACCTAAAATTGCAGCTAATGAAAACCATATAAGGTAAAATTGACCATGAGGGACAACTATAATTGCCGCCAAAAGCGGACCTATAGCACTACCTGCATTTCCACCCAGCTGAAAAATAGATTGTGCAAGTCCCTTTTTACCTCCGGAAGCTAAATGTGCTACCCTGGAAGATTCCGGATGGAATATTGAGGACCCTATTCCTATTAAACTTACTGCAAGAAGGATATTTAAAAAACTGGAAGCAAAGGACACAGCTACAAGTCCACAGAGCGTAAAACCCATTGCAATAACAAGTGAATACGGGCGGGGCCTCTTATCTGTATAAAAACCAATAAAGGGTTGCAATATTGATGCTGTTAGCTGATAAGTTAAAGTGATAAGACCTATTTGAGCAAACGTAAGACTGAACTTTTCTTTTATTACAGGGTATACAGCAGGAATTACTGCCTGAAGCATATCATTAAGTAAATGTGTAAAACTAATTGTGAATAAAATAGAGAATACTGTTTGCTGTGTAATTCTCTTTGTGTCGATAACGGCAGTGTTTGTAAAAGATGTTTTTTCCATATTTTTCAGATCAGATCATCTGATGAATTTTAATAAATTTTTATTGAGATACGTGTCCTAATATTTTTGCGGCAATGTTCCAGGCCTTTTTTGGGTCTCCGGCGATAATGCTTTTTAGCAACTGCTCATGATATATGTAAGTTTCTTCGAAGGCTCTGGCATCTGAATGTGTTTGAAGGAACCAATTTTTTAAATGAATGGAGGCTGATTTATATAAGTCGGCAAGTATTTCATTCTTTGAAGCTTCGGCAATTGATATATGAAATTGCACATCTGCTTCAATACATTCATCTATTAATCCCTCCTTGGCGGCTCTTCTTCTGTTTTCCAGATGAGTTCTTATGATTATAATATCACTTTCAGTTCTGTTAAGTGCTGCTTTCTCTGCAATTTTCATTTCAAGTAATTGCCTAACCTCATCCAGATCTTTAACATTCGCACGCTTCAACCGCAAATCCATAGGTTCCCTATTTGCTGTTAGCTGATCTACAAAAGTTCCAATCCCTTGTTGAACTCTAAGTAACCCAGAATTAGCTAATATTTTTATGGCTTCCCTTATAGTTGAGCGTCCGACACCAAAGTTTTTCATTAATTCCGGTTCTATCGGCAACTGTTCATTCACTTTGTATTGTCCAAGAGAAATCTGCTCACTTAATCGCGCGGCTACTTCATCCGCAAGAGACTTTTTTTGTATAAGATCTTTCATGTTAATTCATCATATCATCAGATGAATTCAAAGGTAGAAATTAAAATACATCTAACAAAGAAATCAATAAAAAAAGGGCTCAAAACTAATTGAACCCTTTTCCCTAAACCAAACTATTTTACTCTTATTTCGCTGCTTTTGTAAAATTCAAGACAATGTAAGCAGTTTTTGCTCCATATTCTACAGGTGATTTAATAACCATACTATTGCCATCTGTAGAAGACAATACCGATCTGTAACCAGAAGTTACGTTTTTGGCTTTTTCGCCTTCAAAGATCTTTTTGAATTGGAATGTCTCGTCAGCAGGACTTACTGACCAGTATATTTTCTGAGTTTTTGCAGTACACTCTCCTCCACCTGGTAAGGTATAGCTTCCGTTTCCGCTATTAGTGAGACTCCAGGTACTTCCTTTGAAGCAAGTATAAGAACCTTCATCAAACAATGATTTTACTGCTGATTGCGGCAAGCCTTCAAATGTAATATCATTTAAAACCCAATTACCAGTTACATTACCTTTCTTTAAACTTTGAGTTGCACCACCTTTAGGCGAACAACTTTGCAAAACCATTAACGAACTGCATAAAATGGCTGCTATCAGTAATATTCTTTTCATATTCTTCTTTAATTTGATAATTCAATTACATAAATCTTGCCAAAACTTAAGGCGAATAACATTATACCCTTAACTTTGTTCTGGTGGACATATGTATAGCAGAGTAAGTAATCCAAATAGATCAGCACTGGAAAATGCGCTTTCAGAATTAGAAAAAGGTGTAGAAGCCTGTGCGTTTTCTTCAGGAAATACGGCTGGAATGGCAGTTTTTCAGGCTTTAAAACCAGGAAGCCATATCATTGCTCCTGACGACATGTACTGGGGTTTTAAAAAACAACTGCGGACCATTTTTAAAGATACTCTTGAAATTGATTTTATAGATCTTACGAACCTTGATAACATAGCAAAATTCATTAAGAAGAATACTGTATTGATATGGATAGAAACCCCTTCTAATCCATTATTAAAAATTACAGATATTGCCGGGGTTTCCAAAATCGCCAAGGAGAACAACCTTATTCTTGCATGCGACAGCACTTTTGCTTCGCCATGCTTACAAAACCCTATTGATTTTGGGGCGGATATTGTAATGCACTCTTCCACAAAATATATTGGTGGCCATAGTGATGTTCTGGGTGGGGTACTTATCACGGCAGAAAAAAATGAATTTTGGGAAAAGATCAGAAACATACAGCAAGTTGGTGGAGCAGTACCCTCTCCTTTCGATTGTTTTCTGTTAATAAGAAGTATCAAAACATTGGCATATCGCATGCGCGGCCACTGTACTAATGGATTGGCTTTAGCATTACATCTAGAAAAACACCCTGCTATTGAAAGAGTTTATTATCCGGGATTAATAACCCACCCTCAGTACGACATCGCAAAAAGGCAAATGAATGGCTATGGAGGAATGTTATCGGTGTTAGTTAAAGGTGGATCTGATGAAGCCAGAAAAGTGGTTAATAAAGTTAAAGTCTTTGCGCAGGCTACAAGTTTAGGTGGAGTTGAAAGTTTAATAGAACACCGTGCATCTGTTGAAGGACCTGACACCAAAACCCCACAAAATTTAATTCGGATATCTGTTGGGCTTGAGCATATAGATGATCTAATAGCAGATTTAGATCAGGCACTTGCAGGATAAAATCAAGCAACCCCATCAAAAAATTAATTTACAACACTGTAATACAACAAGTTAATAAATATCCAAAATATAATTTTGGATATTTATTAACTTAAATCTACATTTGCGATATCATTTAGCGAAAGCTAACCAAGTCAACCTTCCTTAATAAAAAGGTTTGATTTATAAAGAAGTGGCGAGAGACAGGCTCTTTGACCCACTGGCAACCCTCCCAAGATGGAGAAGGTGCCAATTCCTGACCAAAAGACATGGTGTCGTTTGGAAAGATAAATTGAAACAAAATGAAAACTGTAAGCATTACTTCAAATCTGTTTAATTATTGTTATCCTCAGCAGGCTAATTGCATGTGCTGTTGCATACTATAATTTACAAATCTTCCTTTTGCATTTCACATTCATACGGAAGGCCCCTTGCAGGGGTACGCTTAACAACGGTATACGTTTCCGAAGCTAAAATCTCCGCAACGTATCGACTCAAAAACATAACAGGAACCACTTAAAACTAAATATAACATGTCAACATCACATAAATTCGAAACATTACAAGTACATGCAGGTCAGGAAATTGATCCTACTACAGGATCAAGAGCTGTTCCAATATACCAAACTACCTCTTACGGTTTTAAGAACTCCGAACATGGTGCAAACTTATTTGCGCTAAAGGAATTCGGAAACATTTACACCAGGATCATGAATCCGACAACTGATGTTTTCGAAAAAAGAATAGCAGCACTTGAAGGCGGTGTGGCTGCTTTAGCCGTAGCTTCGGGACAGGCGGCTCAATTTATTGCATTAAATAATATCCTACAGGCAGGTGACAATTTTGTATCCTCATCTCATTTATATGGCGGATCATATAATCAGTTCAAAGTAAGCTTTAAACGTCTTGGTATTGAGGTTAGGTTTGCTAATGGCGATGATGCCAACGATTTTGAATCAAAAATCGATGCAAATACTAAAGCTATATATTTAGAAACCATTGGTAATCCTGCTTTCAGTATTGCCGATTTCGAAAAATTATCTGCCATTGCCAACAGACACGATTTACCGTTAATAGTAGATAATACTTTTGGCGCAGCTGGTTATCTGTTTAAACCTTTAGAACACGGGGCCCATGTTGTTGTGCAATCTGCTACCAAATGGATTGGCGGACATGGCACCAGTATTGGCGGGGTAATAGTAGATGGTGGAAATTACAACTGGGGAAATGGCAAATTCCCTCAATTTACCGAGCCATCAGAAGGATATCATGGTTTAATTTTTAATGATGTTTTTGGAATTGGTGGTCCTTTTGGAAATATTCAATTCATTATTCGTGCCCGCGTTGAAGGGTTAAGAGATTTTGGCCCGGCCATCTCTCCTTTCAACTCTTTCCTTTTAATTCAGGGATTAGAAACTTTATCACTTCGCGTGCAACGTCACGTAGATAACACACTTGCACTGGCGACCTGGTTAGAAAGCCATGATGCTGTGAAGAGCGTAAACTATCCCGGACTTGAAAGCAGTCCATACCATGCTAACGCCAAAAAGTATTTAAAGAATGGATTCGGTGCAGTGCTATCTTTTGAACTACATGGTGATAAAGAAAAAGCAACGGCATTGGTCGACAATCTTAAACTTGTTAGCCACCTTGCAAACCTGGGTGATGCAAAAACCCTTATCATACAACCTTCAGCAACTACGCATCAACAACTAAGTGACGAGGAACAAATTGCTGCAGGCATTACAGCCAGCCAGCTACGTGTTTCTGTAGGAATTGAACACATAGACGACATTAAGGCTGATTTTGAACAAGCCTTTGCTGCTATCAACAAATAAAATAAAACGCTACAAGATCTAAAGAATGAGCACTACTGCCACATATACGCATACAAAGTTATTTAAGCTAGAGAACGGGAAAAAACTACGCAAATTAGAGATTGCTTATCAAACTTATGGCAAACTAAATGCAAAGAAAGATAATGTGATCTGGGTATGCCATGCGCTTACAGCCAATGCTGATGTTTTAGACTGGTGGAAAGGACTTTTCGGCAATAACGACCTGTTTAACCCTGAGGAACACTTTATCATCTGTGCAAATGTATTAGGGTCTAATTACGGTACAACCAATCCATTAAGTATAAATCCGGTAACAGGGCAACCGTATTACCTTGCTTTTCCAGAATTTACCATCAGAGATTTGGTCGCTGCTCACCGCTTGCTTGCATCATATCTTGGCATTCAACACCTTAAAGTATTAATTGGCGGTTCTTTAGGCGGGCAACAAGCATTGGAATGGGCCATTACAGATAGCAAGAGCGTAGACAATCTAATTCTTGTAGCTACAAATGCAGTACACTCACCATGGGGAATTGCATTTAACGAGAGTCAGCGTTTAGCAATCAGCACTGATCGTACATTTTATGCACAGCAGCCAGATGGTGGCTTAAAAGGTTTAAAAGCCGCAAGAAGCATTGCTTTATTATCTTATCGCACTTATGAAGCATATTCAGCTACTCAATTAGAAAGTGTAAATGACAAAACAGGTTCATTCCGAGCCGCCTCTTACCAGAATTATCAGGGCGAAAAACTGTGTAAACGTTTTAATGCCTACAGCTATTGGTACTTGAGTAAAGCAATGGACAGCCATAATGTTGGCCGAAGCAGAAAAAGTATTGTTGATGCCTTAGCATTAGTTAAAGCGAATACGCTGGTAATAGGAATTGAAAACGATGTTCTGTTCCCGCTTTGTGAACAAGAGTTTTTAGCGAAGCATATTCCAGGAGCAGCACTCAAAAGTATTAGCTCTGCTTATGGCCACGATGGTTTTTTAATTGAGACAGACATATTAACCAACATAATTGGCACATTCTTAAAAGAAAGTGCAAATAAGAAAATAATTAAATTACATAAAACAGCATAGTATTTAGATGAGTAAGAAACTTAAGATCGGCTTATTTGGTTTTGGAGTTGTTGGACAAGGATTGCATGATATTATTCGCGGTCAGGACCTAAACCTTGAGATCGTTAAAATAGCTATTAAAAATCCTGAGAAAAAACGTAGCCTTGAGGCACATCTTTTCACCACAAATCATGACGAAATATTAGACAATAGTGAAATTAACACTGTAGTTGAGTTAATTGATGACGCAGAGATTGCCTACAACATCGTTAAAAGAGCATTAATCAGCGGTAAAAATGTAGTTTCTGCCAATAAAAAAATGATTGCTACTCATCTGGCCGAACTGGTTGAATTGCAAGAAAAACATAATGCATCTCTATTATATGAAGGTGCAGTTTGCGGCAGTATACCTATCATCCGTAATCTGGAAGAATATTACGACAATGAATTACTGCACGGTATAAGTGGAATATTCAACGGTTCATCTAACTACATTCTATCTAAAATATTTAATGAAAATCTTGAATATGGCGTGGCATTAAAGCAGGCGCAAGATCTTGGTTTTGCTGAATCTAATCCTATTCTGGATGTTGGAGGTTATGATCCTAAATTTAAATTGGCTATTGCAACTGCACATGCTTACGGGTTATTTATTGATCCTGATAAGATACTTAATGTTGGCATTCAGAACTTATCAGAGCATGACATTAAGTACGCCAGAGAGAAGAACTTTAGAATTAAACTTGTACCTACTGCGCGTAAAATAAGCACCAAGCAAATCATTACTTATGTATTGCCAAAGTTTGTAAAATCTGATGATTTTCTGTTCAATGTAGAAAACGAATACAACGGTGTAACTGTTCAGGCCGCCTTTGCTGATAAGCAATTCTTCTTTGGAAAAGGTGCAGGTGGTCACCCTACAGG